>MTOL01000280.1 GCA_002011685.1 Deferribacteres bacterium JdFR-76 | reverse complement strand
TTCTGACAACGGANATGGATCTGCGCCGCATGGTTCCGTGTATCCGCACCTCCTTAAATATCAGTACGAAACAGGAGACAACATCAAGGAGTCCTATCAGAACTATCGGCTCTGTTATGAATGTCACAGCCGGGATCAGATACTGAATGGAATGGGACGGTTTTATAAGCGCGTACACCGGAAGCACGTGCTTGGCGAGGATACATCCTGCAATACCTGCCACGATCCACATGGTATCAGTGCCACGCAGGGGAATAGCACCAACAATTCTCACCTGATCAATTTCAATACCAGTATTGTTCAACCGGATCCGAAGACAGGCCGGCTGGAATATATCGATGAAGGCAACTTCACGGGCCGGTGCTATCTTCGGTGCCACGGAGAAAACCACAGTCCCAAATCCTACTGAGCGATTTCGCGCACTTTTGGAACAAACGGGATGGGCCATCGAAAAATTGCCTGACGGAGGGAAAACAAGGGGAAAGAACTGCTCTGAATTGCGAAAGGCAAAATTTTCCTATGTTTAATAATACATCACATGTGATGATTTATAAAACACAACAAGGGAATACACAACATGTCAAAATCTTTCGTGCCCTTGCAGTTGAGGTTAAATGGCTGGTCTTTGCCGAAGATTGGGGATTTTATTCCGCAAATAAGCGTCCAAAAAGTGTATTATGATGAGTCAATGATTCAGACATGAGACAGTGGCCGTTGGGTGGAGTCGTTTTTGATACGGACGTTTCCTATTTGAAAAAGGAAATTGGAGCGGGCCGTGTCTGGAATCGGGGTCAGGAGCAGTTTGCGTCTAATTTTGCAGCTCGTACTTTTGAATTTTGTATCTCAGCGCGTGGCGGCTGATGCCCAGCAACCGCGCAGCTTTTGCTTTGTTCCAGTTTGCGTAATGCAGGGCCTTTTTGATCAGGGTTCGTTCTACTTCTTCCAAAGACAGACCGCCGGCAGGGAAAGGAAGATCCTGATATCCGCCCGCAAAGTCCGCTGGATTGCGGATTTCGTGAGGGATGTGGTCCTCTGTAATCATGTCGCCGCTCTCGAGGATCATAATCCGCTCGATCACGTTTTTTAGCTCGCGGACATTCCCGGGCCAGTGGTAATTCAGCAGTATTTTCATTGCTTCGTCGGTAATTCCTTTGACCTGTTTGTTGAATTCTCGGTTGAAATGATTGATGTAGTATTTGACCAGTAGTTCGATGTCCTCGGGCCGTTCACGCAGCGGGGGAATGGTAATAGGAATGACGTTCAGACGATAGAAAAGATCTTCGCGAAATTTTCCTTCCCGCACCAGTGCCTTGAGATTCCGGTTGGTGGCGGCTATAACCCGGATGTCAACCTCGATGTCTCGGGTTCCGCCGATGCGTTTAAATTTTTTCTCCTCCAGAAACCGCAGCAGTTTTACCTGCAGGTTGAGGGACGCATCACCGATTTCGTCCAGCAAAACGGTGCCGTGATTGGCCAGTTCGAACAGGCCCTTTTTTGCTTCTTTAGCATCGGTAAAGGCGCCTTTTTCGTGGCCAAATAGCTCGCTCTCCAGCAGGGGGTCTGGCAGTGTTCCACAGTTAATGGCCATGAAAGGATACTGGGCCCGGTTACTTTCGTAGTGGATCGCTTTGGCCACCAGATCTTTGCCCGTACCGCTCTCGCCGGTGATCAGTACCGTGGTGGCATTGCTTTTGGAAATTTTCTGGATCAGTTCGAAGATACGCTTCATGGCATAGGACTGTCCCACGAGATTGCGGATCCCGAACTTTTCTCTTAACTGCTCCCGCAGTTCCGTTACTTCTCTGCTTAACTGGTTGTTTTTTAATGCCTTTTCAATGAGAGCTTTAATCTCTTCATAGTCGAAGGGCTTTTTGATGAAATTTTCAGCGCCCAGTTTCACGGCTTCTACGGCCGTCTGGACTGTGCCATAGGCTGTCATCAGGATAACAATGGCATCCGGGTGCTCTGCTTTAATTTCTTTCAGAAGATCCAGACCGGAAATGTCCGGTAAACGCAGATCGAGAAGCACAAGCTGAGGTTTTTCCGCTTTAACATATTTCAGGCCGCTTTTTCCATCGGCCGCGAGGATGACTTCGTTACCTTCTCTCTGGAAATCGCGGCTTAGTGCCCAGCTGGTCAACTTATCATCATCAATAATTAGAATCTTAATTCCTGTCATCCGCACCTCGGGTCATTTCTTTTTTGGTCAGTCTGCGGAACCTTTGCACCGGTAGTTCGATGCGGAATACAGTTCCTTTGCCTGGTTCACTTTCAAACGAGATGGAGCCACCATGCCGGAGGATAATCTCCTGACAGGTGCTGAGTCCAAGCCCCGTACCGGATTTTTTTGTGGTAAAGAAAGGCCGGAAGATTTTGTCGTGGTATTCTTCCGGGATACCCGGACCATTATCCGCGATCGTCAAAACCACGTTTCCCTTTTCTTTATCGAAAAGCGTTTGTATTTCAATGCGCCCCTGTTTCCGGCCGTCCTCTTCGATGGCCTGCATGGCGTTCATCAGTAGGTTAAACAGGGTCTGTTCAATCTGTGATGGGTCTGCCAGAATGCGCGGAAGAGATGGGTCAAGATGCCGCTCCACCTCGATTTTCATTTCCTCCAGTTTGTCCTTTAGGAGCAAGAGGATGCGTTCGATGAGGTCATTTAGCTGAACCGGATGGAAATCGAGGCGGGTTTCGTCCGTAAAGCCCAGAAGTTCTTCCAGGTTTCGTTCTACATTGTGAGCCTGGCGGACGATTTCAGCCAGAATTTCTTTGCGTTCATCGTGGTTTTGAAAGTCTTTTAACAGAGAATTGGCCGCGNAAATGATGCCCGAGATCGGGTGCTTGATTTCATGGGCGACACTGGCGGCTCGATCGCCGATGCGGGCGCGGGCCTGCGCTTCCCGGATCTCCCGGTCATGGACCTCCAGAAGCCGGCTTTTGGCTGCCTGTAAACGGTGGGCCAGGGCATTGATCCCATCGGCCAGCTGGTCGAATTCATTGTGAAATACACGGGTGATCCGGGCGGAATAGTCCCCTTCACTCATCCGCCGTACTGCCTGGACGATTTCCTGAATGGGGCGGTCCACAGCGCGGACAAAAAGGGAAATAGTTACCAGGGATAAAAGAATGATAATACCCAGTCCAATTCCCAGGATCAGTGTCGAGCTGGCCTGAGACCACCCAGAGGACAAATGTTCGGACGTTTCCATCCACAAAATTCCCAGATACGGCTGGCGCGCATCATGGCAGCTCTGGCAGGGTTTTCGGTTTGCGATCCTCGAGTATTCTGTGAAAACGGTGAATTCTCCGTTAATACGGGAGAATTTTTCCACCGTTTTTGTCGAATGGAGGAAACGGACAAAGACAGAATCCCGGATTGTCTTGCCAAGTTCATCCGGACGGCTGGAGGCCTTGATATTTCCCTTAAAGTCGAGGATCCGTACCCGGCGGATGTGGTGGACATATTCGAAATCGGGCAGGATAGAATTGATGGATTCCAGCCCCTGTTTATGAAGCATTGCATTCATCAAGGTTTTTTTGATTACGCCGGAAAAGGCTTCCACGTCATCTTCGAGGTGTTGCTGGAGCGAACGCTGCTGGATGATAATGGAGATAAGAAGGGTGATGAATGTGACGGTTGTCACAATCCATACGATGTGAGCTATCATGCGTGTGCGCAACCGGCTGAAGATCATCGGCTTCAATTTCCAGGGTCTTTTCTATTTTTTCGTCCTTACCGGGCTGAAATATTAACGCATCCTTGCGGGAAATTCATCCCGAACCTGGGGTGCTGAGATGGCGGCTGCCTTTTGAACTGCCATTTAAACCGTTACGGAGCTCGATACTGTTGAAAAAGTGTACAATTTTATGGGCCTTTCAGAAGATGTGGAGCATAAAATTTTTTAAGGATGTAACGTTTTTTCTGTTTTTATTCCATAATATAAAAAATTTGTAATATTTTCAATACAAAGAAGAGCGGCGAGAGAAAAAGTGAGCGATTTCACAATGTGGGTGCGCGAAATCGCGCGCTTTTTTGAAAAGTTGGACGGTGTAAAAAGGCATAAAGTAAAGGGTTAAGAGAGGAAAAAATAGATTATATTGAGTGTCAAGGTGGTAAAAAAATTTTAATAATGCTAATTTAGGGCGGATATGGCTGATAAATGGCATGTATGTTGCTATTAACATGGGCAGAGCGTCGAAAAAAGAAGGGTGATCACCCATGAAAATTTGGAAATGGAGAAAGGGGGTTAGCAGGTAAAAAGGGAGAAGGGAAGCTTGGGAGAGTTTCCTGGAAATGTGATGGTTGGGGTTTAAAACCAAAAAGGAGGTAAGAGTTATGTTAAAGAAAATCGCAGCGTTGGGTATTGCCGTGTTGTTCCTGGCCGGAGCCGGATATGCACAGACCATTGAGGGGTCTGCACATGATTTTAGTGGGGAAAGTTGGAATAACACTGGTGAGATCTGTGTGGTTTGTCATACCCCGCACCATGCGAATGCGACCGTTACCGATTCTCCTTTATGGAATCATGAAGTTACAACTGCCAATTTTACGCCATACACTTCTGCAAGCTTGGATGCTCAGGTTGGTCAGCCTGATGGCGTTTCTAAGCTTTGTCTCAGCTGCCATGATGGGACGGTAGCGCTTGATAATTTTGGTGGCAGAACCAATGGTACTGTATATGTGACGGGCGACGAGCTAATTGGTACCGATCTTAGCAACGATCACCCCGTTTCATTTACGTATGATGACAACCTGGCTGCAGCAGATGGTGGACTTAATCCGCCCAGTACGACGGATTCCGGCCTTGGCAGTACAATTCAAAATGATATGCTTTTTGGTGATAAGTTGGAGTGCGCTTCTTGCCATGATGTTCACAATGGTTCGGGCCAGAGCAAACTGTTGGTTAAGAGCAACTCTGGAAGTGCACTTTGCTTAACCTGCCATGCCAAATAATTTTGAATGAACGCTGTACATGGCATATCCTTTCAGGAAAGGGGCGGCGCAGTTCGCCCCTTTTTTTTGCAATTTGGGTTGGGACTCCGGCCTAAGCGGCCGATAGTGGATAATGGGGCAGTCTTTTGAGAGGGAAAAGATGATGAGAGTTAGAATGAAGGGATGGCGGTTGGCTTGGGCGGCGCTATTGCTGCTGACGCAATCCTTGTTGGCTCAGGGAAAGAAGGACCAGCAAGAGGTAATCATTTATCCGCCACCGCCGGATACAGCCCGGATTCAGTACCTCACCAGTATCAGCACTTCTGTGGATATCACCGGCAGGCGGTCCGGATTCTGGCGGTTTATTCTGGGAGAAGACAAGGGAAAGCCGATTGTCAAACCATATGGAATCGCTATCCGGGACGGTGTTTTGTATATAGGCGATACAATTGCTGGTGCCGTGGAGATTATCGATCTGAAGAAAAAAACCTTCGAATATTTCCGTCCCGGTGGGTTTGGAACGGTAAAAAAACCCGTGAACGTGTTTGTGGATGAGCGGAATTACCTTTATGTGGCCGATGCAGACCGCCGGCAAATTGTGGTGTTTGATGCCAACCGCGCGTTTTTGCGCGCCATCGGCGATCCCAAAACCATGAAACCCACCGATGTGTTTGTTCGGAACGACACCGTGTGGGTGTGTGATTTAAAGGGACAGAAAATCCGTTTTTACGACCTGGAAGGGAATGAATTTTTCTCGTTTCCACCGGACGAATCTCAGAAAGGTGACCCGGATTTCCTGTATTCACCCACGAATCTCACCGTGCGTGGGAAAAAGATATATGTGAGCGACTTTGGTGATTTTCGTATCAAGGTATACGATCTCCATGGAAAACACCTGCTGAGCATCGGAAGCTACGGCCGGGGGTTGGGGCAGTTTGTTCGTCCGAAGGGTGTGGCGGTGGACAGGGAAGGTAACATCTATGTGGTGGATGCAGCATTCGAGAATGTTCAGATTTTTGATCCGGATGGCAAACTGCTGATGTTCTTTGGTGGACCTTACAAAAAAAAGGGAGATATGTGGTTGCCGGCCAAGGTGATCATTGATTATGACAATCTGGAATATTTCGAGAAATATGTTTACAAAGATTTCCGCCTGAAATATCTGATTTTTGTGACCAATCAGTACGGGCCGGATAAGATCAATGTGTACGGGTTTGTCGAATATAAATAAGAATCAGCAGATCGGACGGAAAAAAAAGAAGATAAGCGGGCAATTTGCCTTGTTGCTGTTTGTTTTTTTCTTTTTTCTTTCCTGTTCGCCGGTTACCCGCTACCGTGTTCTTTCTTTCTTTTTTGATGGGGTACCGGACCCGCGAAAAAAGGAGGAGCAGCAACCGACCCGGGCAGTCAATGCCGATTCGGTCTTGGCAAAACTGCGTCAGCGTGTTCTGGCAAAGGAAAAGTGGTTTTTTCACCCGCCCTATAGAGAAAGGCAGTGCGATGCCTGCCATAGCGTGCAATCTTCGCAGCGGCTCGTGGAGGACCAGAAATCTCTTTGCTTTCAGTGCCATGATGATTTCAGCGAGACATACCCGATCCTGCACGGTCCGATAGCCGGCGGATTCTGCACGGCCTGTCATAATCCGCACCGGACGAAATTCGAACGCCTTTTGATAAGGAAGGGGCAGGAGATCTGCACATATTGCCACGAATGGGGGGATATCCGGGAAAATGAAGTTCATCAGGAAATCGGCGAAACGGTTTGTACGGAATGCCACAATCCTCATGGCGGAGAAGACCGGTTTCTGTTGAATTAGAGAAGAGCGGCTGTATAGAGGTGATGGGACGCTTCGCAAGATCGGCGGTTTTGTGGTGGTGGATCATCGGAATCATCATGAATCCTGAACAGGCAATCAGTCAGCAATATCCAGTGCAGATCTGGGGCTGGATGAGCCTGAAAGGGGGCATTGCGCTTGAAGGCCTTTACCGCCACCAGAAAACAGAGCTCCGCCGGGGATTTCGCGAGGTACTGGAATATTCCTCTCTCCAGGCGCTGTTAAAGTTTGCGTCACAGAGCTATATTTTGCATCCCAATTTTTTTAAACTGGACACGCAAATCCAGTTCCGGCCAGGCACACAGGATTATAATTACCTTGTCATTCCCGATCGTACCGAAACCCGCACGTTTGGTCGCTATCGACTTGCAGGAACGTTTTTTCAGAAAAAACCCGTTTCGCTGCAATTATTCCGTTTTTATGACCGGGGCTTGATTCACCGTGAAAATCTCAGCAGTTTGAGCAGCCGACGGTCCAGCTGGGGAATGGTCTTCCGCTTCAGAAATCGCTTTGCTCCTTTTCAGATAACTTACTCAAAAAACGAGACATACCAGAAAGAAATCGCCACACAGCGTGTTTTTTTTGATGCCCGGAGAAATTTTCAGGCCCTGCTGAATGCTTCTTTTTCAGAAAAAGATTCCCATACTCTTTCCTATTCTATCCTTCGTTTCCGCCGGCGTTATTTTGTTCCGAAAATTTATGTGAGCGAAATCCGTTCTCTTTTGATGCGCAATCGTTTCATTTTTGGGAAAGACAACGCGCATTCACTTTTTTTGAATTGGGGGTGGGATAACCAGTATGGTCGCCTCCCTTATGACCGACGCCGGGCTGGGGCCAATCTTTCTTTGAGCTTACCTCTGGGGGTTAATTTGGGTAGTGCTGCCCAGTTTTTTTCTTATGAGCAAAATAATTTTCGGACCACTTTGCATCTAATCAACAGCTATTTGCGATATCAGATTTATGAAAGTCTTTTCCTCCAGGGCGGTTATGAATATTCGAGAATCCGCCAATCTTCGTTTACGGAATTGAACTATTCTAGGAGTTTTAGCGCGGATTACCGCAAAAAAATTCCAACGGGGCTGTTTCGTCTGAATTATCGGATTGAGGTCCGCAGAAGGGAAAAAAATGCTGCATCCTCTTTGCTGGAAATCCGCAATCTGGAACTGCGTTTTGATGAATGGGATCAGATTCAGCTGACCGAACCCTATATTGATGTTAATTCCATTCGTGTGAGAGATGCCGAAGGCAATGAATATCAATGGAATGTGGATTATTTCATCGTTTTGCGGGGTCAAATTACCGAAATACACCGGATTCCTGGCGGATTGATCCCTCCCAAAGGCACCGTTTACATCGATTATAACGCGATTCAGGAACCTTCCTATAAGTATATTGCCCGAACGCAAGCACGTGGTGGGAACCTCTCTTTATTCCGGAATTTCCTGTATGTTTTCTATAACCGGATTACCAATAATTTTGAACCTGTATCCGGTTTTCAACCGATCCTCCGTACCGTGGACCGCAGGCTGTATGGAGCTCAGTTGACGTTTAAGGGGCTCTCCCTGGGATACAAAGTGGACGATTATGCATCAAATCTTCTTCCTTATTTTCAAGAAAGCTGGGAGGTGAATCTGTCTCTCCGACCGCGGTGGAGCACGTTGCTGGCTTTCAATGGGGCCAAACGGGACTATTATCTGATCGATCAGGACCAGCATCAGAAATTCATAGATTTTTCAGGGATGTTTTCGCATCAGATTAGCCGTAACTGGTCAATGGAAATAAACGCGAGTTCGCGCGTTCAGAAGGGATGGGGGATTGATCTCGATTTAAACATGCTCCGCGGAGCGATCAGGGGCCGTATCCGGCAACTGCATTTGACCTTTAGTGTGGAAATGTATCGGAGAAATTTTCTGGGCGACAAGATCGATTACCGCTCTTATANACTGGAAATAGAACGAAAACTGTAGGTTNGGGCCAATGCGCAAAACCTCCTTTGCGAGCATATTTTTGTTTCTGTCGGCTTNATTTCTTNTGCCGACTTCANAGGCACAGGAAAAGAGTTGTATAGCGCAGGGATGCCATGCCAGTCTCTTAAAAAAATTTCAGGTTCATCCTCCAGCGGAAGAGGATTGCAGTACCTGCCATGAAAGCAGCAGTCAGCTCCATCCAGAGCAAGAAGGGGAGGAATTCCAGATAACCGCCGAGGTTCCAGAGCTATGTTTTAGCTGCCATGATCCGTTTGAAGATGGATCGCTTCATGCTCCGGTTGAGGGCGGAGAGTGCCTATCCTGTCATGATCCTCATGCGGCTGATACCGAACCGCTTATCCGTGCCGAGAGCATCGGGCAAGCCTGCCTGGAATGCCATGATTTGCCATTAAAGAATGCCAAAACCGTGCACGCACCCGTCGATGCCATGGAATGTACCGGCTGTCATTCGCCTCATTATGCCCGCCTTTTGCAGGATTCACCTTTCCTTTGCCTACAGTGCCACGGCGATGTGGTGGAGAACAAACTGGTGGAGGACCGACATCCGCCGACGGAAGATTGTCTGAACTGCCACCAGCCGCATGCCTCTCAAGTACCGGGCTTGCTCACACAAACACCACCGGACCTGTGTGTGGATTGTCACGCGGATCAGCTGCCCGATTCTTCCGAAGTGACCTCACTTCATGGTGCGCTGAAGGAGGGGAAAGCCTGTGTGGCCTGCCACCGACCTCACGTTTCCGATTTTGATCACTTTCTGCGAACCGAAGGGACGGAGCTGTGCCTTTCTTGCCATGATCGGAAGATCGAGGCAGGCAAGCGTACCATACCCAATATCGCCGCAAAAATTCGTGGAAGGAATATTGTGCATGCCCCTGTTGAGGCAGAGGGGTGTCTGGTGTGCCACCGCCCTCATTTTTCGGACCAGGCCAATTTACTCAATGATGCTTTTCCCGGTAAAAGGTATCCGGTTGGAGAGGAGGCGACCTACCAGCTCTGTTTTAACTGCCACGATTCGCAACTGATGACGAAAGAGCAAGTAGTGGATGAAACCAATTTTCGAGATGGAATGCGAAATTTGCATTATGTGCATGTAAACCGGGAGAAAAGCCGGCGATGCACTTTTTGTCATGATGTTCACGGGTCACCGAATGAACACCTGTTACAAAGTGAGACACTTTTTGGTCAGTGGGAGCTCCCGATCCGGTACCAGCCTATGGAAGGTGGAGGCGCGTGCTCTCCCGGATGTCATGAGAGAAAAGAGTACAAAATCTACAAATAGTGCTGAAAAATTTTCGCATGTTCTTCATTTACGAAAAATTCGTTTGCTAAAAATATTGTGATTTTTAATTATTTATATGTGCCAGTTATATGGGCCAGGACAGGGGCAGGCTGAGTATTTGTTTCACGGAAGAGGCCCAATGTGAAAGTAGATGGAAGAAAAGTTCTCCGAATGAGGAGAAAGTCACAATTATTGAAGCCTCTGGAACGGAAATTGCTATTTAGGCTCAAAGACTAAGCCCGAACAGGGCTCCAAGAGATTGAAAGACAGGGAGGGTCCTATGAGAAAGAAGGCATTGGTAGCAGGGCTTTTTCTGGGAATTTTTGCTGCCGGGTTGACGGGGTATGCAGATATCAAGAACAGCCATCATGATTTTAGTAGCGCAAGCTGGAGCGGCGGCGAAATCTGCCGTCCCTGTCATACGCCACACAATGCCAACACTACCGTCCAGGGAGCACCTCTCTGGAACCATGAAGTTACAACGGCCACCTTTCAGGTCTATTCCAGTGCAACATTGGATGCTACACCCGGGCAACCCACAGGGGTATCCAAACTGTGTCTCTCCTGCCATGATGGCACGGTTGCCATTGAGAATCACGGAGGATACTCGGGCGGAACCCGGTATATTCTTGAAAATTTTAAGATCGGAACGGATTTAAGCGATGATCATCCGATCTCCATTGAATATACTTCTCAGCTGGCCAATCAGGATGGGGGGCTTTATGATCCCACGACTCAACCATCCGGATTGGGCGGGACAATCGCTGAAGATCTCCTTTTTGAGGGCAAGGTAGAATGTGCGACCTGCCATGATGTTCATGTTTCACGAAATACTGAGGGCTGCAGCGGTTGTCATTTTGTACATGGCCAGATGACGACCCGGACACTTTCTTTAAGAATTGACAATGCCGGAAGCGCACTCTGCCTGACCTGCCATAAGAAGTAAACTTCTCCAATAAATTCCGCGGTTCTGCAAAGGGTGGTCAAAAGCCACCCTTTTTCTTTTTTCTTAACAGGCCCTCACATAAAGCCTTCAAATCCGCCTGCCGATATTTTATTGGGTTCCTTTGAAAGCATCCATTCCGGATTCTTTGTGAGAGAACCTTGGCAAATCAAATCAAACGGAAACGAACCGTGTCCGCTAATTTTGGTTTCAGATGTCCGTTCGTCTTTTTTCTGGGGGCTTTTTTTCTGGCAATGTTTCCTGCGCTTGCCCGAGAGCGCGGCCCGGGGGCATTTTCCAGAAATACTGCCCACAAAAATTGCTTCAACTGTCACCTCGATGATTCACTTTCCTTGCGTACGGAAGCATTGGGGAAAGAATCGGCGTCGCCGCAGCTGTTTGTTGTGTACAGCAGCTTTACGCTGGATGCGGAGGTGGGACAGCCCTCCGGCGTTTCCAAACTGTGTTTGAGCTGCCATGATGGAACGATCGGCCGCGATAGTTTCCGGACGACTCATGGAGGCGCAGGCTCACCCTCAAAACTGGGCTCGGATCTGAGCAATGATCATCCCATTTCGTTTCTCTATGATTCCGAATTAGCTTTTCGGGATGGACATCTGTTCGATCCTTCCATTACCGATTCTGGCTTGGGAGGTACCATTGAAGAAGATCTTCTGGTGAATGGCCGTGTGGAATGTACCTCCTGTCATGAAGTACACGGCACAACGGGATTGCCCTATCTTCTGGTTAAACCCACCGTAAAAGGTAGTCTTTGTTTAACCTGCCACCGGCGTTAGACCGTATTTCGGATTTCCTTTCTTCTTGCGACAGATCCACCAGTGGACCCGGAGACAAGGGATTCATGGATCTATCTTTGTCAAACAGGCTCGTTTGTATCGGGGAACGGATATCTGCGAGATAAAAAATTGTCCATAGATATGATCCAACCGCAGAATCGACCTTCCTTGCGGGCTCTCTGATTGGGTGGATTTTGTTGGATATTGCCATGGGACGGTTATTTTTCCCTTGCAGCTGTTAAAATTTCGAATTTATTTAATGAGTTCAAATTCACGGCGTTTATGGATGGATAAGGTTTGATCAGACGATGGCAAAGAAGCAGGAACACCAGGAAGTCGCAGAAACCATCGCCCGGATTGTTCTCAAGGCCGGACGAGAAAAGCCGATTTTGCAGGGGCATCCCTGGATTTATTCAGGTGCGATTGATAAAATGGAGAATTACACCCTGCCTGGCCAGCTTGCTGATGTGTTTAGCAGTGACGGACAATTTCTGGCCAGGGGCTATGTCAATGAATATTCACAAATTACCTGTCGCATCCTGACCCGAGAAAAGGAGGCAATTGATCGGGAATTTTTCCGTGAGCGCTTTCAGAAGGCGTTTCACTTGCGGCAACAGTGGATTTCCGCCTATACCAACGCCTACCGGCTGATCAATTCAGAGGGAGATTTTCTTCCGGGATTGATTGTGGATGTTTACCGGAACGGTTTGGTGTGCCAGTTCCTCACAGCCGGTATGGAACGCCAGAAAGAAGTTATTCTCCAGCTCCTTATCGAGATGTTCGAGCCGGAGTTCATATTTGAACGTTCGGATACGGGGCCGCGCCAGGAGGAGGGGCTACAGCAGGTAAAACGGCTTCTTTACGGCAAGCTTCCAAAGGAATTGATCATTACGGAATACGGTGTCCATTTTAAAGTGGATATTCTTCAGGGACAAAAAACCGGCTTTTACCTAGATCAGCGAGAGAACCGGCTGCTGGTTCGCGAATTTTCCCAGGGCAAAAAGGTGCTGGATTGTTTTTCGTATTCAGGTGGGTTTTCGCTGTTTGCCGCTAAAGGGGGGGCCGCTTCCATTACGGCGGTGGACAGCTCCCTGCGTGCCATAGAACTTCTGCAGGAGAACTTTGAGCTAAATGAATTTCCTCGGCTGCCAAAGCGTTTTGAGCGGGCGGATGTATTCGATTTTCTGCGCGAAGATACGGAAGAGTACGATCTGATTGTACTTGATCCACCCTCGTTTGCGCGTTCGCAAAAAGCGGTTAAAAAGGCGGCACGGGGGTACAAAGATATAAACATGCTGGCGTTCAGACGCCTGCGTCCTGGCGGCTTTCTATTTACCTTTTCGTGTTCCCACTTTATCGATCCAAAACTTTTTCAGCAGATTGTTTTTGCCGCTGCAGCGGATGTTGGACGCCCTGTTCAAATCCTCCGGCGTCTCGGGCACGGTATTGATCATCCCATCAGCATCTACCATCCGGAAGGGGAATACCTGAAAGGCCTGCTTATCCACGTAGTGGAATGATCCGGAGACCGGATTTTTCTTCTCAAACCATTTTCCAGGGTTGGTTTTCTTGAAGACCCGTAATCCCCAGCCTTTAGTAAGCTGAGATCGGAGCACGTATTCAGAAATATCGAACGATCTTTTCCAATTTAAGGAAACAGGGGAAAAGCAGTTCGTTTTCTCGCGACGCGGAGAGAGATTCTCCTGTAACTTAAGCAACCCTTTAAGGATCCAAAAATAAAGGGATTATATCAAAATTGAATCTCAAAAATATTTGAATTTTGTCCAAAAAAAGCCTAACATTTTGGACGCGAAGAAAACAGGTAGTATGAAAAAATGGAGAGTGGCCATGGCGGCACGCTTTGACCAGACGGAAACTTATGATATAGAGCTGCAGGAATGGCTGGAATCGCTGGATTATGTATTTCAAGCGGAAGGGCCGGAGCGCGTCAAGAAGCTTCTTCGAGAGCTTCAAGTCCGGGCGCAGCAGCTGGGCGTCCAGATTCCTTTTTCTGCCAACACACCTTATATCAACACCATACCGAAAGAGAAACAGCCGCCATATCCGGGAAGCCGGGAGATTGAGCGCCGTATTAAGAGCATCATCCGCTGGAATGCTATGGCTATGGTTGTCCGGGCTAACCGGGAAGAAAGCGGCATTGGCGGGCATATTTCCACCTATGCCTCGGCGGCTACCCTTTATGAAGTAGGATTCAACCATTTCTTCCGGGCGCGCACCAAAGACTTTGAGGGCGATCTGGTGTATTTCCAGGGGCATGCTTCTCCCGGGATTTATGCCCGTGCTTTTCTGGAAGGGCGACTTTCCGAAAAGGATCTTGAGAATTTCCGTCGGGAACTGAAACCAGAAGGCGGCCTTGCATCTTACCCGCATCCCTGGCTAATGCCCAATTTCTGGCAGTTTCCCACCGTTTCCATGGGATTGGGCCCCATTCTGGCCATCTACCAGGCCCGATTCAACCGGTATCTGGAGGACCGGGGCTTGAAGAAGCCGTCCGATTCGAAAGTGTGGGCTTTTCTGGGGGATGGAGAGCTGGACGAACCGGAGGCGCTGGGTGCTATCACCCTTGCCGCACGGGAAAAACTGGACAATCTGATCTTTGTGGTCAACTGCAACCTTCAGCGTCTGGATGGTCCTGTCCGCGGAAACGGCAAAATCATTCAGGAACTGGAGGCCATCTTCCGCGGCGCCGGCTGGAATGTTATTAAGGTCATCTGGGGAGATGATTGGGACGAACTTCTGGAAAAGGATAAGACCGGTTTGCTCATCAAGCGCATGGAAGAAGTGGTAGATGGCCAGTACCAGAAATACACCGTGGAAGGTGGGGAATACATCCGCAAGGATTTCTTTGGGAAATATCCTGAACTTCTCGAGCTTGTGAAGCATCTTTCCGACGAACAGCTCCGCAAATTGCGCCGCGGCGGTCATGATCCCGAAAAGGTATACGCTGCTTACAAAGCTGCAGTGGAGCACCAGGGCTCGCCCACCGTTATTTTGGCCAAAACCATTAAGGGGTACGGCCTCGGCGAAGCCGGTGAAGGTAAAAATATTACCCACCAGCAGAAAAAGCTAAACGAAGAGGAACTGAGGGAATTTCGCACCCGCTTTGGTATTCCCATTTCCGACGAAGATGTGGCCAAAGCGCCGTTTTACCGTCCACCAGAGGATAGTCCGGAGATGAAGTACCTGCACGAGCGCCGCCGGGCACTGGGCGGGTACCTGCCCAAGCGGACTGTTACAGTCGAGCCGTTAAAAACACCATCCGAAAAATTGTTCGAGGAATTTTACCAGGGTACCGGCACGCGTGAAGTCTCCACCACCATGGCTTTTGTGCGCATCCTCACCAAGCTGCTGCGGGATGAAGCGATTGGCAAGCTGATTGTTCCTATTGTGCCGGATGAAGCCCGGACGTTTGGAATGGAAGCTTTGTTCCGCCAGGTGGGTATCTACTCCCATGTCGGCCAGCTGTACGAACCGGTGGACCGCGAAAGCCTGCTGTATTACCGCGAAGCCAGAGATGGTCAGATTCTCGAAGAAGGAATTACGGAAGCCGGTTCGATGGCCTCTTTTATTGCTGCCGGAACCGCCTACGCCACCCACGGCCTCAACATCATCCCGTTTTTCATCTTTTACTCCATGTTTGGCCTGCAGCGCATCGGCGATCTGGTCTGGGCGGCAGGCGACATGCGCTGCAAAGGGTTCATGATGGGAGGAACTGCGGGGCGGACCACCCTGGCTGGTGAAGGGCTTCAGCACCAGGATGGTCACAGCCATCTGCTGGCTTACCCACACCCCAACCTGAAAGCATACGATCCGGCATTTGCCTACGAACTGGCGGTCATTATCCGCGACGGAATTTACCGCATGTACGAAAAACAGGAAGATGCCTTCTATTACATCACCATTATGAACGAAAATTACGTACAGCCACCGATGCCAAAAGGAGTGAAAGAGGGTATTCTTCGGGGCCTTTACCGTTTCAAGGAATCGGCGCGTAAAGGGGGCCGGCTGAAAGCTCATCTCCTGGCCAGCGGGGCTATTCTGAACGAAGCACTTAAAGCCCAGAAAATTCTCGAAGAACGCTACCACGTATCGGCAGATGTCTGGAGCGTTACCAGTTACAAAGAACTGCACCGCGACGCCCTTATGGCAGAGCGCTGGAATCTGCTGCATCCAAAAGAAGAGCCACGTGTCCCCTATGTAAAGCAGGTACTGGGACAGGAGAAGGGCGTATTTGTGGCTGCATCGGATTACGTAAAGGCCTTGCCGGCTTCGATCGCCAAATGGGTGCCGCAGCCGTTCATTTTGCTGGGGACCGATGGTTTTGGGCGGAGTGACAGCCGGGCGGCCCTGCGGGATTTNTTCGAGGTGGATGCCCGGTATATCGTTCTGGCGGCTCTGTATGGGCTGGCCTCCGAAGGAAAGATTTCCCGTCTTGTGGTCCACAAGGCAATGAAAGACATGGATATTGATCCAGAAAAAGCGAACCCGATGATCTCATAGGGGAGGAACGATGATTCACGAAATCCGGCTGCCTGAAGTAGGCGAAAATGTGGAATCGGGTGATGTGGCCCGGGTGCTTGTTTCGGTTGGCGAACGGGTCAAAAAAGAGCAGCCACTCATCGAACTGGAGACCGACAAGGCGGTTATCGAGGTGCCCTCGCCCGTGGAAGGCGTAATAAAAGAAATACTGGTAAAGGACGGGGAGACGATTAAGGTTGGACAGCTCATTGTGCTGATCGATTCGGAGGCGGAAGCCGCCGCTCCGGTTGCAGAAGAGAAGGTCCCTCCGCGCGAGGAGCCCGCGCAGGAAAGAAAAATCCCAGAAGAGGAATCAGTTCCAACTGAAATTGCTACTCGACCGGAGGAGATAGTTTCCGTTTCCGAACCGCAACCAGCACCAGCTGCATCCGTTTCTGCACCTCCACCGCCGTCTGAGAAGCCGGTTCCTGCCTCGCCATCTGTCCGCCGGTTTGCCCGTGAGCTGGGAGTGGACATCCGCCAGGTTCCAGGATCCGGACCCGGGGGACGGATTTCCGTTGAAGATGTTAAAGAATTTGTAAAGCGCCGAATGCAAGAAGGGGCGGTCACCGGGGTTTCTGCCAAGCCGCTGCCGGATTTTACCCGCTGGGGGGAGATCGAACGTCGACCTATGTCAAAGGTGCGGCAGACCACAGCAGAGCACCTCAGCTACGCCTGGGCCACCGTCCCCCATGTTACGCAGTTTGACCGGGCCGATGTGACGGAGCTGGAGAAGTGGCGGAAGCGGATGGCCAGCGGCGTAGAAGCTGAGGGCGGCAAACTCACCATTACGGCTATTTTGCTCAAAATCTGTGCCCTGGCGCTGCGCAAGTTTCCGCAGTTCAATGCCAGCGTGGATATGGAACGGAAAGAGATCATCTATAAGCGATATGTCCATATCGGCGTAGCAGTAGATACTGACCGGGGCTTGCTGGTCCCGGTTCTCCGCGATGTAGACCGAAAGGGACTAAAAGAAATTGCTGTGGAGCTCACGGAACTTTCCAGGAAAGCCCGCGATGGAAAACTGAGCCTGGAAGAAATGCAAGGTGGCAATTTTTCTATTTCCAACCTGGGTGGGCTCGGCGGGACCTATTTTACGCCGGTAGTCAACTGGCCGGAGGTGGCGATCCTCGGTGTTTCCCGCGCGGAATGGGTGCCCCGTTTTGAAAACGGCAACGTTGTACCCAGACTGATGCTTCCGCTTTCTCTTTCCTACGACCACCGCCTCATTGATGGGGCCGATGCCGTCCGCTTCTTGCGGTGGATTGTGGAAGCTCTGGAAAATCCACTACTGCTCCTGATGGAGGGCGCTTAAAGAAAAGAGAACCATGGCTGCGCACCAGCGATGAAACTCATCGGGCCAAGTTGCAGCAAATTGCTCCGTTTTGAAAACAGCCGGTTCAGAGAAGGGATGGGGCAGCGGCAGAACGCATTGGTACGGAAACAACGATCAATCCGGCAGACAGAAAATTCTTTTTAACGCGTCTGAGAAAAGAGGTGAGCGAGAGATGGAGAATGTGAAAACCCACCTGCTGGTCATTGGCGCCGGACCCGGCGGATACGCGGCGGCATTTCTGGCGGCAGACCTGGGGATGAACGTGACCCTGGTGGACCGGGAACCCAATCCCGGAGGAGTCTGTCTTTACCGGGGTTGCATTCCCAGTAAAGCGTTATTGCACGTATCTCACCTGCTGGACGAGGCGCAACGAGCCCGGGAATGGGGCATCCGGTTTGGAAAGCCGAAAATCGATCTGGCTCGGCTGCGTTCCTGGAAGCAGAGCGTGGTCAGCAAGTTAACGGGAGGACTGGGCCAGCTTTCCCGCCAGCGGAAAATCCGTTACATTCAGGGCGATGCCCGGCTGGTAGATG
>MTOL01000338.1 GCA_002011685.1 Deferribacteres bacterium JdFR-76 | reverse complement strand
CCGGGGGAAAGGTGGATGTTTTTGTGGCCGGGATCGGGACCGGCGGGACCATCAGCGGGGTGGGACGGTATCTGAAAGAGAAGAACCCGGATGTGCGCGTGATCGGGGTCGATCCGGAAGGGTCTATTCTTCGTGAGTATTTTCAAACGGGGAAACTGGGAGAGGCCCGGCCCTATAAGGTGGAAGGCATTGGCGAAGATCTGGTTCCGGATACATTTCACCCGGAATATATCGATGAGATTGTCACCGTCGGAGATCGGGAATCATTTCTGACAGCGCGGCGCCTGGCCCGGGAAGAGGGGATGTTTGTGGGCGGTTCCAGCGGAACAGCCGCCTACGCAGCTCTGCAGATTGCCCGCCAGCTGGATGAAGAAAAGACGGTAGTGGTTCTCTTTCCGGATGGTGGAAGCCGCTATCTTTCCACCTTCTATTCAGACGAGTGGATGCGGCAGAACCGCTTTCTTGAACCGGAGAAAATTACCCTGCAGGATCTGCTGGAGGCCAAATCCAGAGACATTCCCGCCCTGGTGGCTCTGGGACCGGAGCAACCGGTACGGGAGGCCATCACCCTGATGCGCCGTTACGAAATTTCCCAGCTGCCGGTGCTGGAAAACGGCCGTTCTGCGGGCTGCGTGGAAGAGGGAACGCTGCTGAGTCAGGTGCTGGAAAATGAACAGCTGCTGGATCGGCCGGTCCGTTCGGTGATGGCAGAACCGCTTCCCGTCCTGGATGCGGCCGAAAACGTGGGGAAAGCCCGGTCCCTGCTTGCTGGAAAGGCTCCTGCGGTGCTGGTGGGACACTTCGGGCGGATCATCGGCATTGTGGCCAAATCGGACCTGATCGAATTTTTCTGGGCAACTTCTTGACCGTCATTAGGAAAGGAGCGGAACATGGGTTTTTCGACGGATGCTATTCATGCAGGCCAGGCACCGGATCCCCAGACCGGTGCTGTGGTTTTGCCGCTGGTTCAGAGCACAACCTTTGCTCAGGAGGCACCCGGGCAGCCCAAAAAGTATGAGTACGGACGGACGGGAAATCCCACCCGGGAAGCCCTGGAAGCAAACATTGCCGCCCTGGAGCAGGGGCGGTACGGGTTCGCCTTTGCATCAGGCATGGCAGCTACGGCAGCCGTGTGCCATCTTTTAAGGCCGGGAGATCACGTTATTGCCACGGCCAATTTGTATGGCGGTACATACCGCTATTTTGAGCAGGTCATGCGCCAGTTCGGGCTCTCTTTCTCCTACGCCGATACGTCCAATCTGGAGGCCATCGAAGATCAGCTGCGCCCTTCCACCCGGATGCTGTTTGTTGAAACACCCACCAACCCTCTGCTGATTCTGTCCGACATTCGGGCCCTGGCCGGGTTTTGCCGCGAAAACGGACTGCTCCTGGTGGTGGATAACACATTTTTAAGTCCCTATTTCCAGCGGCCGCTTACTCTGGGGGCGGACATCGTCATTCACAGCAGCACCAAATACATCGGTGGCCACAGCGATATCATCGGCGGACTGGTGGTGGTGCGGGAGGCTATGCTGGCGGAACAGCTGGCGTTTTATCAGAACGCTGCGGGCGCGGTACCCAGTCCATATGATTGCTGGTTGACCCTGCGTTCCGTGAAGACGCTGGCCCTGCGAATGCGCCAGCATGATGCCAACGCCAGAACCATTGCCACCTTTCTCCATGGCCATCCAGCTGTGCGAAAGGTCTACTACCCGGGACTCAAAAACCATCCGCAATACAGGCTTGCGAGGCGGCAGCAAAAGGACCCGGCGGGAAGGCCGGGTTTTGGAGGAATGATTTCGCTGGAGCTGGAAAATGAAGAGAAAGCCCGGCTGTTCCTTTCGCGCCTCCGGATTTTCACACTGGCAGAAAGTCTGGGGGCTGTGGAAAGCCTGGTCTGTCATCCCGCAACCATGACCCATGCCTCTATCCCGCCCGCGGAACGGGAGAAGATCGGCCTGTCCGATAGCCTGGTACGCCTATCCATAGGAATTGAAGATGTGGAAGATCTTCTGGAAGACCTCCGTCAGGCGCTGGATGGACTGTAGGCAGCCCACAAGCAGGTACAAAGATCCTCCAGACGTGCCGCTTCATGATAGCGGTAGCAGGAGGATTTTCCGTCCGGGCTGCACAGCTGCGGGTCGCTTACCGGTTTACTGCCGTTTAGAAAAAGGGCCTGTTTGCGTGAAAGGGCGCCGAGCCGGTAGAATGGCTGGATGGGCCGGACCGGTAGAATCTGCGAACAGGAGCGAAAGACGGACAAAATAAACCGGGGATTTGTTCGCCTTCTGCATCCACCGGGCAGCGGTAAGCTGTGTCAGGAGGCATGGAAGGCCGGGACTTTACATTTCCCCTGCGCTCAGAGTGTCCCATCCAGTGCGGGAATCACGGCCAGAGGATCTTTCCCTGGAAAAGAGTATTCCCGAGACAACGTTCCAAAAAAGCCTTGACATCCCTTCAGGCGCCGGTTAAGTTGTAGGTCAAATATGGCGTATCATGAACCAATGGAAAGGTGTTGACTATGAGGCGCTGTGTTTCCCTTTTTGGGGTTATGGTGGCTGTGTTCTTTTTGACATGTAGCGTTACGCCGCCGGAGAGTGTGGTTACTTTTTCGCCCGAGAGGCCCACGGCGGACGATGTGCTGAAGGTGGTCTATACACCCGGAAAAAATTCACCTTTGCAAGATGCGGACTCCGTGGCAGCAGAGGTGATGATGTACAGCGGCGAAGCTCCTCCGCAGCCGGTCCTGGAAGAGTATCCCATGAAAAAATCTGGGCGCAAGTGGACGGTCTCTTTTCCTTTAAAAGGTAAGAACGTAAAGGCAATGGTCTTTCAGTTCACCGATGGTAAGAAAGTGGATAGCAGAGAAGAAGGGGGCTGGGATATCATGGTGTACACGCCGGCGGGCGAACCGGAACGAGGTGCCTACGCAGCCCTTGCCCAGTCTTTCGCGAACGCGTATTTCATGAACCGTAAACGGGATCTGGATACGGCGCTCGTCCTCATTCGAAAAGAACTGGAACGGTATCCGGACAATGTGGAGGCCATCCGGCTCTACATTTCTTATAAACAGTTCAAGTACGGAAAAGACCAGAAGATGATGGCCAGAATCGAGGCGGAGGTGGACAGTCTGCTGAATGCATATCCGGAGAATCTGGAAATTCTGCGTATGGCCTGTTCTTTTTACCGCGGGAGGGACAAAAAACGGCTGGCCGAACTTGTGGAACAGATCCGCCAGCGGGATCCGCAAAGCTGGTTTGTTTTGCGGGAAGAGTGGATGGACATACTGGACCTCCGGAACGCGGATCGGCGGGTCAAACGCGCCCTGGACTTTTTGAAAGGAGTGGAAAACGACAAGTACCGGAAGCAATTTGCCGAGTGGCTGGTAAATAATCTGATTGTGGAGAAAAACTGGCGCGCCGCACTGGAGTTCGTAAAATCCTGTCCGGATGTGGAACTGAACGCCAGAGTACGTCTGGTGGATTGGCTGCTGGATGAGAATGTCATGCTGCTTGATGTGGCCGAGATGGCAAAAGAGCTTGTTGGGAAATTCCGTTCAGGTGAAGGGGCCAAAAAGCCCGTTTATATGCCGCTGCGCTACTGGAAGCGCTTTCAGGAGCTCCAGTTTGCCCGGGCTCTGAATGCTTACGGGTATGCATCCTTCAAACTGGGCCGGCTGGAAGAAGCGGAAAAGGCCCTCAGGGAAGCCTATCAGGTGAGCAAGGGGGCGGTGGAAAGCATCAGTTACCATTACCTGGAAGTCCTTAAGGCACTGGGAAAGACGGACGAATTGCTGGAAGTGGCCGAAACCCTGATTCAGCAGGACCGCTTTAATGAGGACATTGTCAATTTGTACCGGGAGACCTACAGGAGACGTTTTGGAAACACGGACTATGTGGACAGCCTTCTGGCCGCTTCCCGTGAAAAGGCGGTGCAGGACCGACGTCAGGAAATTGAACGGAAATTTATCGAGGACGCCAAGCCGGCGCCGGATTTTACCCTGAATGACCTGGATGGGAATCCTGTATCCCTTAAAGATTTGCGGGGCAAAATTGTGATTGTGGATTTCTGGGCCACATGGTGCGGGCCGTGTCGCGCCTCATTCCCGTACCTGCAAAAATTTTGGGAGCAGCACAAAGATGATCCGGATGTAATGGTCCTGGCGATCAATTGCTGGGAGTCGGAGGAGGGGCAAAAGCGGCTGGAAAAAGTCAAGAATTTCCTGAAGGAAAACGGGTACACATTTCCTGTGCTGATCGATGCGCTGGATAAGGTTGTTGATGCCTATGGCGTGGAGGGAATTCCCACGAAATTTTTTATCGGTCCGGATGGCAAAATTTATTTTAAAGACGTGGGATTCTCCGGCAAATACATGCTGGAGGAAATGAACATTGAGCTGGAGATTATCCGCAGCAGGGTTAAGGTCTCTGACTAAACGCGGATGATAAGTTGCGAATTCAAAGGGCTTCTGCTTCGGCAGCGGGAGCCCTTTTTGTTTTTGGGGCCGCTTCGAGGGGATACTGCCGCATTTCTCGCCGCCAGGCAGCCCGCAAAAAGGGTGAAAATGCTTCAAAGCCTGTTGCATAATTTCCGCAAAAGTATTAACTTATTGCAAAATTTTTTAAACCAAGTGGAGGTGACGGCAAATGGCCAGGACTGTAAGCCGCATAATATTGGGGTGTGTGAGCCTTTCCCTGCTTTTTGTCTCCTGCGGCAAAAAAATGACCGAACAGGAATACTTCGAACAGGCCAAGACCTATGAAGTGAACGAAGAGTTTGAAAAGGCCGCAAAAGCATACATGAATCTGTACAAAAGGTTTCCGGCAGGAGAATACGGAGATGAGGCCCTGTTCCGGGCTGCTATCATTCAGGATAATCAGCTGAAGAAATCCAAACTGGCCATCGAAACGCTCCGGCGTCTGCGACGGGCCTTTCCGGAAAGCGAATATGCTGCCCAGGCCCAGTTTATGATCGGGTTCATTTACGCAAACAGCTTGAAAGACTACGAGAATGCCCGCAAGGAATATCAGCGCTTTCTCGAACTCTACCCGGATAATGAGCTGGTTACTTCTGTGAAGTGGGAACTGGAAAACATGGGAAAGGATATTAACGAGATTGAATTCCTTTCGGGCGGACAGGATTCGCTGCAGAGCAAAACCCAATGATGTACGCTTCCGGAGCCGGCGGATTTTGAAGCCGGCTCTTTCTGCCTTCGCATTCCATTTCTGCCTTTGGAACTTTCACAGGCAGAATACGTTGAATATCCAAGATTTTTATGGGAGAGGGAATGCCAGAAAGAACATTTTCGGTCAGGTTTTTCTTTGCCGGTGCGCTTCTTTTCTTTCTCTGCTGGAACATTGCAACACTTCTGGCCCAAACTGCTGATTCCCTTTCTTCTGATATCCGGATTTCTGCCCGGGTGGAGCAGACCCAGGTACCGCTCAACCGGACACTGAAGTTGCATGTAACCCTTTCCTGGCTGGGGGATCCGGATCGCTATTCCATCCTCAGTTTTGACAATCCGGCCCTTACCAACTTTGATATTGTGGGCACCGCAACTGCCAGCCGTACCCGTTCTCGGAATGGACAGACACTGGTGGAGCGGGATTACGAGTACCTGCTGAAGCCGCGGGAGCTGGGAATGGGCTACATCGAGGGGGTGGTGGTCCGCTGCCGTGATAACGTGTTGGATCGTGAGCAAACACTGGTAACCCAGCGGATTCCTGTGGAGATCACCGATCCGGTACCGGAACCGGGTGAGGGACGCTTCCCCTGGTGGGCCGGTGTTCTGATCGGCATACTGGTTCTGGGAAGCGTGGGGCTGCTCTTCTTTCGTCAGCAGCAGAAAAAAAAGAAAAGCGAAATGGAAGCATCGCCACCTCCACCTGTTGAAGATATTTACCTGGATCAGTTGCAAAAGGCAGTCAATCTCAAAAGGCCCGATCTGAAAGAAGATTTCGCCGAGATCTCCCGGCTTACCCGCCGATACCTGGCGGAGAAGTTTGAAATTCCTGCCAGAGAAACACCGACCCAGGAGCTTCTGAGGCTTCTCCGGGAAACGGGCCTGGAGGAGCACCGCATTGAAAGTTTGGGGCAGATGCTTTCCCGCTGTGATGAAATTAAATTCTCCGGAGAGGAGGGGACACCGGAAGAACTGATGCGCTTTTATTCGCTGGTTGAAGATTTGCTGAATGCCCGGAAACGGGCGGATACGCAGGCACAGGCTCCGGGTACATTTCCGGCTGAGGCCAGAAAAGAATGAGGCAAAGGAGGTCCGATGAACAGGGACATTCAGGCGATTCAGGAAAAGATTCAGCAGGAAAGTGCGTTTGTTGAAAAGCTACTCGGCGAAGTTTCCAAGGTGATTGTCGGTCAAAAATACATGATTGAGCGGCTGCTGATCGGCCTGCTTTGCAATGGCCATGTGCTGCTGGAGGGAGTGCCGGGACTGGCCAAAACCCTGGCGGTTCGCACTCTGTCCAGTGCCATTCAGGCCAAGTTTCAGCGGATTCAGTTCACTCCGGATCTGCTACCGGCTGACCTGATTGGTACCCTCATTTACGACCAGCGGACAGGCGAATTCCGTACCAAAAAAGGGCCGATCTTTGCCAACCTGATCCTTGCGGACGAAATTAACCGGTCTCCAGCCAAGGTGCAGAGCGCCCTTCTGGAGGCCATGATGGAGCGTCAGGTAACCATTGGCGAAACCACCTACAAGCTGGACGATCCCTTTCTGGTATTGGCCACACAAAACCCGATTGAACAGGAGGGAACCTATCCGCTGCCGGAAGCCCAGATCGACCGCTTTATGCTGAAGCTATCCATCGGCTATCCGTCCAAGGAAGAAGAACTAAAAATCATGCGCCTGAATGCCGGCGATGGGCTTCCGGAACCGGATCCCGTGGTCACACCGGAAGACATCATCCGGGCCCGCAGCGTGGTGAGTCAGATTTACATCGATGAGAAGATCGAACGTTACATTATCGATATTGTTTTTGCCACGCGCAATCCGGCGGAATACCATCTGGAAGATCTTACCGATCTGATTGCTTACGGAGCTTCTCCGCGGGCCTCCATTTACCTGGCTCAGGCCAGCAAGGCCCATGCTTTTCTGCGGCGGCGTGGTTATGTGACACCGGAAGATGTCCGCGCCGTGGCTATGGATGTGCTCCGCCACCGGGTAATTCCCACGTATGAGGCCGAAGCGGAAGAAGTAACGTCGGAAGATATCGTCCGACGGGTGCTGAACCAGATCGAAGTGCCGTAATAGAAGGACCGGACGATTTACGCCGGACGGGAGATGATCCCAAAGGAAATTCTAAAAAAAGTCAAACGGATCGAGATAACCACACGTGGCCTGGTGAATGACGTCTTTTCCGGGGAGTACCATTCCGTATTCAAAGGCCGGGGGATGGACTTTGCTGAGGTCCGGGAGTACGTGGTGGGCGATGACATTCGGACCATCGACTGGAATGTGACGGCGCGCATGGGACACCCATACGTGAAGATTTTCCAGGAAGAACGCGAACTGACGGTGATGCTGATGGTGGACGTGAGCTCTTCCGGGGATTTTGGAACCTACCAGCAGATGAAAGGCGAAATTGCCACAGAGATATGCGCGCTGCTGGCGTTTTCGGCCATCAAAAACAACGACAAAGTGGGGCTGATTATTTTTACCGATCAGGTGGAAAAATTTGTGCCACCGCGCAAAGGGCGCACCCATGTGCTGCGGGTGCTGCGCGAGCTGCTTTACCACCAGCCTCGGAGCAACCGGACGGATATTGCGGGTGCCCTGGAGTACCTGAACCGGGTAACGCGCCGGCGCAGCGTGGTTTTCCTGATTTCTGACTTCCTTTCCGAAGGGTACGAAAAAGCGATGCAGATTGCCAACAAACGGCACGATCTGGTGGCTATTACCATCACCGACCCGCGAGAGCTGGAACTTCCCGATGTGGGCTTCATTGAGCTGGAGGATGCGGAAACCGGAGAGATTGTGCTGCTGGATACCGGCGATCCGGCTGTGCGGACGCTGTTTGCCCGCCAGGCCGACGAACGCCGGCAAAAGCGCCAAAAGATGTTCCGAACCATGAATATCGATTCCGTTGACATTTACACCGATCAACCCTACATCGAACCGCTGTACCGTTTTTTCCGGATGAGGGCGCGGCGTTTCCGGTAAGGAGAAAGGATAGAGCCATGCGGGGTGTGTTTCTCCAAATTTTCCTTCTGATGGTCCTTCTGGTGGCTGGCTGCAGCCGGCAGGGACCGGGCATATCCGGAGAAAAAGTGCGGGAGTACGCCAACGAACTGTACAACCGCCAGCTCTACGGGCAGGCCATTGAGCAGTACCGCTACTATCTGGAACATTTTGCGGCCGATGAAAACGAACGGGCCAATATCATCTATCGGATTGCGGAAATCTATTTCAACCGGCTGCACGATTACCAGAATGCTCTGGCAGAATACCTGAAAATCAGGACATTTTACCCGGAAAGTGCGATCATCTCGGAAACAAACAAAAGGATTGTTGCCTGCCTGGAGCGGCTCAACCGGCCGGAAGACGCCCGGCAGGCGCTGGAGGAGACGACAGCTCTTAATTTTCAGCCGCGGAAAAAGCGGCCGGGCACGGTCATCGCCCGGATCGGTGAACGGGAGATTACCCAGGGAGATCTGGATTTTGAAATCAGCCAGCTGCCGCCAGAAATCAGGACCCAGTACCAGAGCAGGGAAAAAAAGCTGGAATTTCTGCGCCGCTACATCGCTACCGAGCTGCTCTATGATTCTGCCAAACGCCGGGGACTGGACCAGGACAAAGAGGTGATCGAAAACGTCTTCCAGGCCAAAAAGACCTTTATGGTGCAAAAACTGCTGGAAGAGGAAATCAGTAAAAAGGTGCAGATCACAGATGAAGATATCCGGCTCTATTACGAGGCCCACAAAAAAGATTTTGCGGAAAAGGATAAGAATGGCAACGTAAAGCGGATCCCGCCGCTGGCGGAAATCCGTGAGCAGGTCGCTCAGCGCCTGCTCCTGGAACGGCAGCAGAAAGCCTATGAAGAGCTGATTCAATCTCTTCTGCGGGCGGAGAATGTGAAAATTTACGAGGATCTTGTCAAGTGACGGTTTTGCAGCTGTACAATGGTGCAAGAAGGTGGCGGATGGGGCTGGTGGTCGGTGCGATTCTGGTTCTGGCTGTGTTTTTGCCCGGAAGCGGGATTCGTGCTCAGGGAGAGGTGTCCGTTTCGGCCCGGGTGGACCGCTCAACCATCACCATTGGGGATCTTATTACCTACACGGTGGAGGTGGTGCACGATAAGGGTGTAGACGTCCGGCTTCCGGGATTGGGAGAAAATCTGGGAAGCTTTGAAATCCGCGACTACCGGGTTTATGATCCGCAAAAACAAAATGGAAAGATCATCAACCGGGTCGATTACGTTATCTCCACCTTTGAGGTGGGTGAATTCGAAATTCCACCGGTTGCGGTACGATACTCGATCCCGCCGGATACGGCTGTCCGGGTAATTCGGACGGAGGCAATCAAGATTACGGTGGAAAGCCTGAAACCCAGCGAAGATGGCGACATCCGCGACATCAAACCGCCGGTAGAACTGCCCTTTGACTGGCGGCCGTATCTGCTGTACGGTGGTCTGGCCCTGGCACTGGCGGTCCTGGGGTTTTTCCTGTTCTGGTATCTGAAGAAACGCAGCCGCGGCGAACCCATTTTGCCGGGAAAACCGGAAATTGCCCGTCCGCCGCATGAACTGGCTTACGAAGAACTGGAAGCACTGCTGGCGCAGAATCTTCTGGAAAAAGGAGAAATCAAGCGGTTTTATTCTGAAATTTCTGAAATCATCCGGCGGTATATCGAGGGCCGGTACCAGGTTCCGGCCATGGAGCGAACCACCACAGAACTGCTGGACGATTTGCGGGGAATTGGTGTGGAAGTCGATCATGTGGAGCTGATTGCCGCATTCCTGGAACGCTGCGATCTGGTAAAATTTGCCAAGTACCAGCCCTCTGAAGAGGAACACCGGGATACGGTGGAACGCGCACGGCAAATTGTGGATCTGACCCGGTGGGTGGAAACGCCGGCGGCTGAAGAACAGCAGGAAGCAGAAAAGGCGGAAGTGGCAGAAGCGTCAGAAGACCCTCATGATGGCGAAGAAAAGCCGGACACCAGGGAAACCGGTGCAAGCTAACGGGCTGAAAAGTCCGGTGAGTTCGGCCGGAAAAGGAAAGACGATGCGGAGTAAAGAAACGCATGTTCCGGTTTGCTGATCCACATTTTCTGGTTTTGCTGGGGCTGATCCCGCTGTTTGTGGTTTTGTATCTGCGGCGGCGATCTCCGCGCACCGTTACCCTGCGCTATTCGGACCTGGAGATTGCCCGGGCGGTGCGAAAGTCCCGGTGGGAGAATTACCGGCACATCCTCTTCGGGCTGCGTATGCTGGCCCTGATGTTTCTGATTCTGGCCTTGGCACGGCCACAGTCCGGAATCCGTGAGGAAGAAGTTACCACCGAAGGCATCGACATCATCCTGGCGCTGGACATTTCCAGCTCCATGCTGGCGGAGGACTTCAAGCCCAAAAACCGGCTCGAGGTGGCCAAGCTGGTTGCCCAGGATTTCGTCAAAGGCCGGAGGAATGACCGCATCGGGATGGTGGTATTTGCCGGTCAGAGCTATACGCAGTGCCCGCTAACGCTGGATTACGGCGTGCTTTTGCGGCTGATTCAAGAGGTAAAGGTTGGACTGATCGAGGATGGGACGGCTATCGGGATGGCCATTGCCAATGCTGTAAACCGCTTGCGGGACAGCAAGGCCAAGAGCAAAGTGATTATCCTGCTGACCGATGGGCGCAACAATGCCGGAGAGCTGGACCCGATTACGGCAGCACAAATTGCACGGGCACTGGGAATCCGCATTTATACCATCGGTGCTGGCAGCCGCGGGACGGCCCTCTATCCTATTTATGACCCCATTTTTGGCAAACGCTACCAGCGGCTGCCGGTGGAAATTGACGAAGATTTGCTGAGGCAAATTGCCCAGATCACCGGAGGGAAGTATTTCAGGGCGGTGGACAAACGGTCGCTGGAGAAGATTTTTCAGGAAATTGGCGAGATGGAGAAGACCAAAATCGAAGTCAAAGAATACACCCGGTACGAGGAGCGATTTCCGCTGTTTCTGGGGATCGCACTGATTCTGTTTGGTGTGGAAATCTTGCTGGCAAATACGCGTTTCCGGAAAATTCCGTAGACAAAGGGAGGGAGATGTTCCGGTTTGCCAATCCGGAGTTTCTGTACAGTCTGGTCCTGATTCCGCTGCTGATCGTCTTCTTCGTGATGGTTAGGCGGTCCAAGCGCAGGGCGCTGGAGCGGTTTGGCAATTTGCAGCTCCTTCAGAAGCTAATGGTGGCCTACAGTCCCGGGCGCCAAAATTTGAAAGCAGCGCTGGTGATTGCAGCGGTTACGTTTTTTCTGATAGCTATGGCCCGGCCGCAGATCGGTACACGCCTGGAGGAGGTAAAGCGCAAAGGTGTGGATATCTTTGTGGCCATCGATGTGTCCGCGTCTATGCTGGCGCAGGATATCAAACCGAACCGTCTGGAAAAAGCCAAACATGAGATTGCCTCCCTGATCAATCAGCTGAAGGGCGACCGCATCGGGCTGATTGTTTTTGCCGGTGAAGCGTTTGTTCAGTGTCCGCTAACGCTGGATTACGGTGCAGCCAAGATGTTTCTGGACGTGGTAGATCCGGATCTGATTCCCGTTCCGGGTACGGCCATCGGAAAAGCTATCCTGAAAGCGGTAGAATCGTTTGTGGCGGAGGAGCGGAAGCACAAAGTGCTCATCCTGATTACCGATGGGGAAGATACCATCGGAGATCCTGAACCGATGAAAGCTGCAGAACTGGCGGAGAAAGAAGGAGTTGTGATTTATACGGTGGGAATTGGTACGCCGGAAGGTGTTCCCATTCCCGTATATGATGAAGCAGGCAGACAGGTTGGCTTCAAAAAGGATCGGAACGGAAATGTAGTTACCAGCAAATTGGATCAGCTTACCCTGGAAAAGATCGCGCTGCAAACCAACGGAAAATATTACCACGCAACGCCGTCGGAAATGGAACTTTCCAAAATATATGCAGAAATCCAGAAGATGGAAAAGAAGGAGCTTTCGTCTCGTATTTTTTCTCAGTATGAAGACCGGTACCAGTATTTTCTGGCACTTGGGCTGGTGCTGCTACTCATCGACACCTTTTTGCCGGAACGCAAAAAAATGAAGCAGGAGTGGCGTGGCCGCTATGTGTAGGTGGAATATCCCGTTCTCCTTGTTATGGGTGCTAGTGGTTCTGGCTGAGCTGGTTGCTGTCCCGCCTGCGGAGGCCCAGTCTGCACGGAAACGTGTGAAAGAGGGCAATGAGCTCTTCGCCGAGGAGAAGTACGACCAGGCTTTAAACCGTTATCAGGATGCTCTGCTGGCCGATCCGAAAAACAAGCGCATTCACTTCAACGTGGCCAATGCCCTGTATAAGAAGAAGAAATACGAGGAAGCATTGCAGGAGTACCAGAAAGTTTTGGGGACCGAGGATCTGAATCTGGAAGCGCAGACCTATTACAACATGGGCAATACGCTTTACCGCCTCGGGAAGCTTCCAGAGAGCATCCTGGCTTATCAGCAAGCACTCAAATTGAATCCGAATGATATGGATGCGAAATATAATCTGGAGTATGTGCGGAGAAAGCTGAAAGAACAGTCGCAAAAGCAGTCTGCTAGCAACCAGCAGCAGAAGCGCCAGCAGCAACGGCAAGGGCAGAGTGGAGAGAAAGAACAGAACAAACAGGAAAACCAGCAGCAAAAACAGCAACAAAACCAGCAACAGATGTCCGGGCAGAGTCAGGAGCAAAAGCGGAGGGAAATGACACGGGAGGAAGCGGAGCGCATTCTGGATGCTCTGAAAAATGATGAGAAAAAGGTACAAAAACGCCGGAAATTGCAGGTGCGCGGGAAACGCTATGTGGAAAAAGACTGGTAAGACCTTTGGAAATGTAGGAGTGTGGCTGGTTGTTTACTGGGCGGTGGTTCTGGCACCGCAAGCAGGAATGTCTCAGGATCTTTCGCTGCGTACATATGTGGACCGTACAGTGGTTCCGGTGGGACAGCAGTTTATCCTGACTATTGAGGTTTCGGGAAGGGATGCCCAGTCGGTGCAGCTGCCAGAACCGCCGGATCTGTCCCGTTTTGCCGACTATCTGGGAACCAGCACTTCTCAGAGCATTCAGATCATCAATGCTCAGATGACAGTAGTGCGAAGCTCCCAGAATTACTACCGCGCGCGGGTGGAGGGAGATTTCCAGATCCCGGCCGTAACGCTCCATTTTAAGGGCAAATCCTACACTTCCCAGCCGATTCGGATCAAGGTCGTGAAGGGGGCTCAGCAGCCGGCACGGCCTTCTCCGCGGCAGCCGCCCATTCAGCCGGAAAGTTCCCTGGAAGGAAATCTGTTTTTGAAGGCCGAAGTGAACCGGCGTTCCGTGTATCCCAATGAACCGGTAATTGTTTCGTACAAAATTTACACCCGCGTTGAGGTCACCGGATACGCCATTTCCAAGGCACCATCCACTGTGGGCTTCTGGACGGAAGAGTTTTCTCTTCCGCCACAGCCGCAGACTCATTATGAGGTGGTAGACGGTCGGCGCTTTCTGGTGGCTGAAATTAAACGTCTGGCCCTTTTTCCCGCCAGTCCCGGAGAGAAAGTTATCGATCCTATGGAGGTGGACTGTGAAGTGCGTATTCGCCGCCGGAGCCGGCGAGACCTGTTTGATTCTTTCTTTGATGATGACTTTTTTGGGGATGTGTTTGGGCGCCGGGTCCGAACGAGAATCGCTTCCAGACCCATCAAAATTGAGGTAAAACCTTTCCCTCCCGGGCAGCCGAAGAATTTTTCTGGTCTTTCCGGCCGGTTTACCATGGAGGCCAATCTGGACAAACAGGAAGTGCAGGCGAATGAGGCCATCACCCTGAAGGTAACTTTTCGCGGTACCGGAAATATCAAAATGATCCCGCAGCCGAAAATCACTTTTCCTGCGGACATTGAGGTATACGAACCGAAGGTTTCCCAGAAAATTGACCGTACCGGTAACACCATTCGGGGGAGCAAGACGTTCGAGTATGTGCTGATTCCACGGATGGCGGGGATGCACCGCATTCAGCCCATCTCGTTCAGTTATTTTGATACGGGAAATAAGACGTACCGGACGCTGCGTTCTCCAGAATTTGTGATCCGTGTGTCGGCGCCGGCGGGCTCACGGTTTCCGGTTACCACGGGTCTCACACGGGAAGAGATCAAACTCATTGGAAAAGATATCCGCTTCATCAAGCTGGAGACGCCGGAGTTTCAGCGCATCGGGTCCTTTTTTTACCGTTCGCCCTGGTTTGTGTTGTTGCTGATTCTGCCGCTTCTGGGGGTAGGGGGAGCTGCGTTCTACCGAAGGCAGCAGGACAAACTTGCCGGGAATGTGGCTTACGCACGGAGTCGGCGGGCCAATCAGCTGGCCAAAAAACGGCTCAGCCAGGCTCACAAGCTGATGAAACCGGAAACCCAGAAAGAATTTTATGCGGAAATCTCCCGTGCTGTGGTTGGATATGTCGCGGATAAACTGAACCTGCCGGCCGCAGGGTTGATCAGCGAGGAGGTGGCCGATCGGCTGCGCGAGCGGGGCGTCCCCGAAGAAACCATCCGTCTGTTTCTGGAAATCCTGCAGGAATGCGATTACCAGCGGTTCGCTCCGTCAAACGCAACCGAGCAGCAGATGAAAGCTTTTTACGAAAGGGCCAGAACTGCCATTGTGAAGCTGGAAAAAACCAAATTGGAAGGATCATGAAGGTTCCGCATGTAGCTGTTGCGGTTGTTTTGGTGGGGATTCTGCACAGCAGTTTGCTGCGCGCAGATCAAAAAGATTATCTGTTTCAAAAAGGGAATGATCTGTATCGGCAGGAGAAGTACGAAGAAGCCCTGCAGGCCTATCAGGAAATTCTGGATATGGGGTACGAGAGCGCAGACCTCTATTACAACATCGGCAACGCTTATTACAAGCTGGGAGAGTATCCGCGTGCAATTCTTTTCTACGAACGGGCCCTCCGTCTGCGCCCAGATGATGAGGATATCCGCTTTAATCTGCAGCTGGCAAATTTGAGTGTGGTGGATAAAATCCCGCAGCTTCCAGAGCTGTTCTATATCCGGCTTTTCCGGCAGTTCCGGGATCTGTTCAGTCTGCACACCTGGACGTGGCTGGCCCTGGGATCGTATTTTTTCTTCGCTTTTGGCCTTATTTTCTGGATCCTTGCACGCCGGCCACGGATCCGGTCGCTGGCACGGTTCATTGCTGTCTTTTCATGTGGTGTTTGTCTGGTATTTTCGCTCACTTTCTATTCCAAAGCCCGCTCCATGAGCCACAACGTAGAAGCGATTGTAATGAGCAGTTCCGTGGATGTGCTCAGCGCGCCGGGGGAGAGCGGCACGGAGATCTTTACCATTCATGCCGGACTGAAGGTAAAAATTGTCGAGGAGAGCGGCGACTGGTACGAGATCAAGCTGCCGGACGGCAAAACCGGCTGGCTGAAAAAGGAGCATCTGGAAATTATCTAAGCGTGGACCTGCTAGCGTCTTGGGTGGCCTCTCACTGATTTGCTTTTTCTTATGTGATTTTCTGCCGGCTGTTCCACAGGTGTTTGGTGCAGTAAACGGCAGGGGAAGATTTTCGCTGGGTGAGCCCGCTAGCGCTTCCGCTATTATTTATTGCAATATTCTGGATTCTTTCTAAATTATTTTAAGCATTCTTCAATTTTTTCAGGAACACAGAATCAGGAGGGACCGATGTTAAGCAAAGAGATGGAAAAGCGTCTGAACGATCAGCTGCGGGAAGAATTTTATTCTGCCTGGTACTATCTTTCCATTGCTGCCTGGTGCGATGCGAACGATTATCCTGGCGGAGCCCACTTCTTCAAAAAACAGTATGAGGAGGAAGTAGGGCACGCCATGAGAATTTACCACTATCTTACAGAAGTGGATGGCAAACCGGTTATTCCAGCACTGGATCAGCCGCCAGCCGAGTTTGAATCGCTCCAGCAGGTATTTGAAAAGGCCCTGGAACATGAGAAACACATTACCCGGTGCATCAGTGAACTGATGGATCTGGCCATAAAAGAGAAGGATCACGCCACCGCAGCCTTCCTCCAGTGGTATGTAAACGAACAGGTGGAAGAAGAAGCGACCATGAAAAACATTCTGGCCCAGATCCGCATGGTTGGAACGGACAGCCGGGGACTGTTTCTCGTGGACAGGGAACTGGCCAAACGCGAATAGCCGGGCAAGAAGTGCCCCGGTGTTGCGAAGCTTCCATTCTCAGAACATTTGTCAGGGAATTTGTGCATAAGCTCCGGATAAAGCGGAATTCCATCCGGAATTTCTTCTGCGCCGGTTTCGGGTCTGCCGATGCGCGGGTCCTGAAATTTGTACGCCAGGCCGCCATTGCTCCCTTTCATGAAAAGGCTTTTATCTCTGGGGTGTTTTTACACTCTGTAAGCATACACAAAATGCAACATCAATTTCCAGGAGGAAGCCATGCATCCAAGTAAGGCCGCTGTAGTTGCTGGATTTCTGGTGCTGGGGGTGTTGTTTACTGGATGTGAAAAGTTTCAGAAGAAGGCCGACCTTGTGCTGATCAACGGCACAATTCTGACCCTGGATGAAACTCAGCCGGAAGCGGAAGCGCTGGCCGTGAAAGGGGATCGGATCGTGGCCGTGGGCCGCGCAGAAGAAGTGAAAAAGTATATCAGAGCCGGCACAAAGGTCATCGATCTGCGGGGCCGGGTTGCCATCCCCGGTTTCATTGAGAGCCACGCCCATTTTATGGGGCTTGGCCGGGCAAAGATGCAGCTGGATCTCACCAAAGCCCGTAGCTGGGAGGAGATTGTTGAGATGGTCCGGGAAGCGGCTGCAAAAGCACGTCCAGGTGAATGGATCACCGGCCGGGGATGGCATCAGGAAAAATGGGAACGGACACCTCAGCCCAATATCGATGGCCTGCCCTTTCATTATGCCCTTAGCCAGGCGTCGCCGGACAACCCGGTTCTGCTAACACATGCCAGCGGCCATTCCTGTATTGCCAACGCAAAGGCTATGGAGCTGGCAGGGATTGCGCGGGAAACGCCGGATCCGCCGGGGGGCGAGATTGTACGGGATGCGAGGGGGAATCCCATTGGCGTGTTCCGTGAAACGGCACAGGGCCTGATTGGACGTGCCATGCAGAAATGGCTGAATCAGCTTTCTGCTGAAGAACGGGAAGCCCGCAGAGTGAAGATGGTGGAACTGGCGGTGGAAGAGTGCCTGAAAAATGGCATCACAACTTTTCATGATGCGGGAGAACCGTTTGAAACCATCGATTTTCTGAAGCAGATGGTGGATGAAGGAAAGCTAAAGATCCGGCTTTACGTGATGGTTTCTGGTTCCAGTGAAGTACTCCGGGAGCGGCTGAAGGATTACCGCCTGATCGGCTACGGAAACCATCACTTGACCGTGCGGGCCATAAAAGCTTACGTGGATGGGGCACTCGGATCTCATGGCGCCTGGCTGCTGGAACCATACGCTGATTTGCCTTCCAGCGTAGGACTTAACACCACGCCACTGGAAGAGTTACGCAACATTGCCATTGCTGCCATCGAACATGATTTTCAGCTTTGCATACATGCCATTGGTGACCGTGGAAACCGCGAGGTTTTAAATCTTTATGAATCGGTTTTCAAAGAACATCCGGAAAAGAAGGACCTTCGGTGGCGGATTGAACATGCGCAGCATCTTCATCCACAGGATATTCCGCGTTTTGCCGCGCTGGGGGTCATCGCTGCGATGCAGGGTGTGCACTGCACATCAGATGGGCCGTGGGTTATCAAGCGGCTGGGCGAGAAGCGCGCGCGGGAAGGCGCCTACGTCTGGCAAAGTTTGCTGAAGACCGGTGCGGTGATCTGCAACGGCACGGATGCACCTGTGGAAGATGTCAATCCAATTGCCTCTTTCTACGCCTCGGTGACGCGGCGGATGGCCAATGGGAAACAGTTCTTCCCGGAGCAGGCCATGACCCGTGAACAGGCACTTAAATCCTACACCCTGAACGGGGCTTATGCCGCTTTTGAAGAAAAATTGAAGGGTTCTCTGGAGCCTGGCAAACTGGCAGACATTACCGTTCTTTCCCAGAATTTGCTTACCGTTCCGGAAGACCAGATCCTGAACACACGGGTGGTTTATACCATTGTGGGAGGGAAGGTATTGTATGCTNCTGAAGATATTCGGTGACTTGGGAAGGACAGCGTTAGAATTAAATTGATATGTCCCTTTAAACGCCTGGCTATCTCTATGCATAGCCGGAATTTTCAGGTTTAATGCAGAAAAGCATCGTTGCGGGATCGGACCA
>MTOL01000383.1 GCA_002011685.1 Deferribacteres bacterium JdFR-76 | reverse complement strand
GCCACTGGCAGCCGAGGTAAAGAAAAGGCTTGGCAAGCGGCTAAAGGAGTTGCAGCGGATTTCTTCCCGATGCGAACGACCTCCCATCCCGGAAAAGAAATAGGGATTGGAAATCTTCCCGCGGAATCCTCCTGCGATGCTTGGCCGATGCGTCTTTCCTCCGACTTTTGCTCCGGACGTTGCTGCAGTGTAAGCAAACCTGGTCAGGTTACCGGCTAAACCAGTGCATTTCCCGCTGCCTGCGATTGATGTACTGAAAAAGCATCCGGTCCGAGGCGCTTGGCAAGCGTGTAAACTCCAGAGCACAGATGGCCTTTCCGGTATCAGGCAGGTATTCGAAACGGCGTACCACACCACTGGCCGAAATGCTTCCAAGTTTCGGCAAATCGATTTTTACCTGGTGTAACGGCTGACCTTCCACGAATCGGCGGTAGGGCTGGTCCAGCAGCAAAGCAACACCTCCCAGGCTGATGTCTCGGACCGGTATCCTTTCCATGCGCACATCTTCATCCAGGATGGTGGTGAAAATCGGATGACTCATAGACGGTGTAACCCTTACGTACCGTCTTCGCTCTTTTACGGCAGTTGTAACCGGCATTTTTTACCTCCCTCCGCTGGTTCTGGGCTTTTTTTCCTGTAATTTTTTCCGTATTCCGCAATTTATTGCATTAATTATGCAAATGCGGTGCCATTGCCGGACAACCTCTGTGGAAGGACGCTGTGTGCAGGAGGGAGGCGGTCAGCAGACAAACGGGACTATCGGAAGGCTGTACCGCCGGTAAAGGTTCCGGTGGGACGGAATTTTTGGGCAGTGCGATCAGCCTGGGTTTGAAGCGGTACGCACTTTTTTGCCCAGAAATGTGATCAGCAGCAGAATGAGAACGGCGCCTGCTGGGATGGAGATGACCGGGTGAATACCGTACCCTGCAGGAACATACCCGACAGCAAAAGCAACGGTTGCAGCCAGGATTGCGTAGGGGATTTGTGTGCGCACATGGTCGATGTGATCGGCTCCCGAAGCCATGGACGACATGATCGTTGTATCAGAAATGGGGGAACAGTGATCGCCAAACACCGAACCCGAAAGCACAGCACCGATGGTTCCGATAAGGATAGTGTTGGCTACCTCAGGATTCATTCCGGATTCTGCTGGCATGTGGTGGGCCAGCGGGACGACAAGAGGCGTGAGAATGGCCATGGTGGCCCAGGAAGTCCCTGTGGAAAAGGAAGTAAGAGCAGCCACCACGAAGGTAAGTGCCGGCAGCAGATGAGGCGTAAACAAACCCCGCGTCGTTTGGACAATGTAATCTGCTGTGTGCAGATCGTTGCAGATGTTTCCGATGGCCCAGGCCAGCACCAAAATAACGATGGCGAGGACCATAGCGCGGATTCCGGAAAGCCAGGCTTCCATAACTTCGCTCAAGTTTAAGATTTTCTGGCTGATAGCCATTCCCCCGGCTATAAAGACTCCAACAGTTGTCCCCCACATTAGCGCAGCAAAAGAATCTGCGCTACCGATGATTTCACCGAACCGGGCCGTTGTCGCCCGTTCTCCCAGGCTTTGCAGGCCGCTGTAATACAGTCCTGCAAAGGACACCAGGATCATCACCAGTATGGGAATGACAGCGTTGGCCCAGCGCAGCGGGATTTCTTTCTTTTGAGACATGGATTCCAGAGCTTTGGTATCCGCCAGCGGAATGGCTCCCGGCCTTAAAACCTGTCCGGTCCGCTGAGACCGGCGCTCTGCAGTGAGCATGGCGCCAAAGTCCCGCTCGGTGAACGCAATGAAAAAAACAGTGAAAATGGCCATAATCGAATAGAAAGAGTAAGTGATGCTTTGCAGAAAGGTGATATAGGCATCCCGTACAATTCCCAGATTTTCGAATGCCGACTGAATCAACCCCACCTGAAAACCAACCCAGGTGGAGATGATGGCGATACTGGCAACAGGAGCGGCGGTGGAATCGACGATGTAAGACAGCTTTTCACGCGAAATCCGAAGCCGATCGGTAAAGGGCCGCATGGTGTTTCCCACGACCAGCGTGTTAGCGTAATCATCAAAGAAAATAAACAGCCCCATGGCCCAGGTTGCGAGTTGTCCCCCGCGAAAACTGCTGGCAAAACGGGAAATAGCCTGAACAATGCCGGCTGTTCCCCCGGCCTGCGAAATAATGCCAACCATTCCCCCCAGCAGAAGGCTGAAAATAGCGATTGCTGCATGGTCAGGATCGCCCAGTGAACCCACCACGTAATGATCCAGTGCCCGCATAAGCCCCACCAGCGGGTTATAGCTGCTGAGAAAGGCTGCCCCGAGCCAGATTCCAAAAAAGAGCGACAGAAGCACCTGCCGCAGCAACAGCGCCAGTACAATGGCAAGAACCGGCGGAAGAATGCTAAGCAGGCCAGGAATGGAGCGGAATCCCTGTTCTGACTGGATGGCTCCGTAAGCCACGCGCACTGACATACGGCCTGTGCGGGCTACCACCGCATTTTCCAGAACGTACCGGCCGTTCCGGAATGGCCCCAGCAGCCTCACGGACTGTGTGCCGTTTCCCGATTTGGTAAGGATGCCAGCTACCGCAACCGTATCAGAAAAAGTTCGCAGCACCTGTCCGCTGCTGTCCAATGCGGTAATTTTCAGCGAGAATGTGATATTCTTCAGAACAACTTGTGGAACGTCGATCTTGAACGAGGCTGGCTGAACCTGTCGTTCCTGTGGAAAGGAAGGCGTGAAAACCGAAGACGAAATCAAAAACAAAATAATGAACGGCAATGATTTGGGCTTCATATTCTATCCTCCGACGCTGCCAAAAACCGTTTCTGATCTTAGATCATCGGGAAGGATTTGCACCTGAAACCTGTACGAGCACGCATACCACCAAACCGCTTTTCAGAACAGGACCTGGAGGTTAAACCAGTTGCGTTTTTTGAGTATAGCCATTCCGGCGCAAATTCTCAAGAGGAATTTGGAAGAGAAATGGAAACAGCCTTCTATTTCACCGGACAATTCCGGCTGCCGACAAACGTTTCTGCGATGCTATCGCCGCCAGCCCAGTTTCCAGACAATGGCCGAAAAAAGAAGTCCGGGAAGGATGGGTTCAATTCCCAAAAGCGGACGGCCTTGGACTTGGGAAAGGACCATCCAGACCAGAGAGAGTCCCCCGCTTCCAGTGATGCTGATGCCAGCCAGAACCCTGCTGTATTTCTTCCTTGAAAAGCTGGCCAGCAGCGGAAAAAGAAGGGCCGGAGTTGCCACGCTCCCCAGCTGGTACCACAGATCCACAACGGAAGGAGTCCAGACTGCCAGCACAACGGATACCAGCAGGGTAATGCCCATGCCGGCACGGGTGTAGGACACAGGCCGGTCTCCGGATAGCTTCGGTTTTCTTATCCGTTCGAAGAAATCGCGGCCCAGACTGATGGCCGAGACGAAAAGGAAGGAGTCAAGAGTGGACATAATGGTTGCGAGAATGGCGAGCCAGAAGAAACTCCGGATCACGGGCGGAAGCACTTCCATTCCCAGACGGAGATAGCTTTCGGCCGGAATTTCCAGCTCCGAGAACATCGCCCGGGCATACAGGCCTGCTGTGGTGGTCAAAAAATCAAACAGAGCCCAGAAAAGGATGGAAAGAAAAATGCCCCGGCGGGCGGTGTCCGGCGTCCGGGCTGCATAACAGCGCTGGTGAAAATTGGGATCGATCAGCGTTGTGGAGGCAATCACGTACCACACCAGGATATACTGCCACGGAAGGCCCCCTGACCATTGCCAGTGGAGTCCTGGCGTGTGACTGCGTAGGAAGGGCAGACCCCCGGATTGAAGCACCGCCCCTGTGACTAAAGCCGCAAAACCGGCATACATCAGGGCAAACTGAAAGACGTCGGTCCGAACCACGGCCCTCAGGCCGGAGCGGTAGATATAGGCCAGGGAAAAAAGGCCGGAGAAAAAAATGCCCGTCCATAGCGGGATACCCAAGAAAAAGCGGAGGAAAATTCCCAACATTAGCAAATATGGAGCGGGTAGGGTTAGGATGAAAAGAAACAGGGAGCCGGCAAGGGCCGCATTTTTTCCGTAATGCCGTTCCAGTTGATCCGGGATGGTAAAAACTCCGATTTTGCGGGCCTTTTCGGCCAAAAATAGGGCGAAGAAAGCCGCATACAGATAGTAGGGCAGCCCGAATACTACCCAGTTTGCTATCCCGAAGCGATAGCTGAATTCTCCAACGCCAAGAATGCCACCATACCAGGTAGAAACCAGGGAGGCTACAAAAGCTGGAAGCGAAAGGCGGCGGCCTGCCAGCAGGTATTCTTCGGCGGAAGTTATTGGGTCCCTGCCGGTTTTCCCACGGCGCCAGCCAAGAACCACCAAAACCGCCAGATACCCGGCCAGGGCCAGGAGGTCAAATTGGGTAAATTTAGCACCAGACACCGACCCGGTAAACAAAAAGAGATCCCTCCTTGACAGAAATGGTTACACTGCGGTCTGCGGCTTCGTTGCTAAGCCCATTGCGTACGCCCCATTCAAATGTGGCGTTGTGCACGTTCCAGCGCAGTCCGGATGTGGTGATCCCCGAAGCGCGGCGGAAGGCCATCAGTGTGATGGTTTCACCGGGCTGACAGATTAGCTGCACCGATCCGCGGAGAAAAAATCCGGATCCTCCCGAATCCATACAGCGAATGTCCATGACCTGCGAATACCGTTCCAGAACATGCAGATTAAACAGCTGGTGGTCCAGGCGTCCTCCTCCCACGCCGATGACGGTAACCTCGGTGATCTTCCGATCCAGGGCGAATTCCAGGGCCTTTTCCAGATCCGATGAATTCTGGTCCGGCCGCCGGATAAGCTGCTCTGGCTGCAATCGCTGCCGTGCCTGACCAGAAAGGGAGTCCAGGTCGCCGATCACGAAATCGGGTTCGACACCAAGCGATAGGGCCCGATCGGCCCCCCCATCGGCGCAGAGAATCATACGCCCCGGCAACAGCTTCTCAAACTTGGACCGCGGAGGCGGTTCCGAATTAAGGAAGAGGAGCGCCTGACCCACCATGGTTTGCCTCCATGTTTTTTAAAGACGGACCCGGGATGGGAAAAAACCTGGGCCCAGAAATTTCTCTCTTTCTTTCACGCCAGGGATCAAAATTCCCACTGCAGGCCCACAAAAGCGTTCCGGGTGGCCGCAGGGAAAAATTGTTCGTCCACTCCGTACATCAGGTACCGCCGGTTAAACAGGTTCTGAACCTTTCCCTGCACAGCCAGCTCTTCCAATCCCAAAAAACGCAACCGGTACTTGAAATTCAAGTGGAAAACCGTGTAGGGATCGACCGTGTTCTCTTCATTTTTGAAGTTGTCGGTATACTGCTTCCCTACGTGCTGGGCCAGAAGAGATAGGTAAAGATTTTTCCATTCATAGGTGATTCGCAGGTTGGCCACGACTCCAGGAAACCCGGCAATGGGATTTCCGTCTAGAGAAACCGGCGACCCGTCGCTTCTGTAGATGGTGTATTTTACCAGTTTGTTCTGGCTCCACATTAGGTTGCCGGAAATGGCGAGCTGGGGGAGCCACCTCCAGCGGAAAGCAAGTTCCACGCCTTGGTGAAGTGTTCGTTCGGCATTACCGGTGCGTGGCTGGCCAAACCGGTCCAGTCCGCCTTTTTTGATGATCTCATCTCGGAAGTCCATATAGAAAAAGTTGAGCGTGACCGAAAATCGGGAAGTACGATAGTCCAGTCCAACTTCAATGTCGGTCAAGTGTTCGGGTTTCACCAGCGGTTTGCTGAAATTGTAGGTGCCGTCCGGATTCGTTTCGAATTGAGGCACGACGGCTCCCCATTCGGGTGGCGTACTGGATTCGGCTGCGTCGTAGAGATTTTTAAGCCGCGGTTCCCGGCTCGTATAGGCAATATTGATGTAGGAGCGGAGATTTTTCCTGAGCTGCACGTTCAGGCCGAAACGAGGATTGACGAAATGGTACGGTACGGCGAATCGGGTTCCCACAAATTTTTCATCGTAGAGGCGGTACCGCTTAAAGGCGTACTGAAGGTCCAGCATTGTTAGAACCCTGGGAGAGGCCTGGTAGGTTGTATGGAGATAGGCCGAGAAGATGTCTTTCGCTCCCTTATATTCGTAGTAACGCCTGGCATTGTCACCTACCACTTCTGGGGGAAGGCCCGTTCCTTTCTGAAGGCGGCCCCAGTGTAGCGAACGATGGATGCGGAATTCTGCACCGGCAATCAGTTCGCCCCGCACATGCCGGATGACCAGCTGAGGTAGCCAACCCCCCTGTTTGTTATCGACATAAGCCCGGATGAGCGCATCAGAAGGGATTTCTGTTACATTGTAGCCGAATTGAGGAGTGAGGCGGAAATAGGCTGGCGTGCCCCAGCTTCCGTCATAGTCAAAAAAGCCGTAACCGCGGATGAAAAATAGATTATTATGAAAGACAACGTTTTCTCTGATTCGATACTCGTGCAAAATTTCGAAGTGTGGTTGGTTGAAGTTTTCGATTTCATCGGAACGGCGTTCGGCGTAATAAGCAAGAGAGCGACCATCCTCTGTAAGTCCCCAATAACTGAAGTTCTTCGTCCGCAGTGAGTCAACCCGGTTGGCAAATTTGGGAATGCCGTAGTACGCCAGCCCGTCCTCAATGGGACCTCCATACATGTGGACCCGTACAATATGCTTTTTGCTGTAATACATTCCACCAAGAAAATAATTCCAAAAGTTTACCCAGGCGCGGTCCCTGTAGCCATCGCTCTTGATGTTTGAAATGCGCGCAAAGAGGATGTACTTGCCGGCAATTAACCCGCTGTTGAAGGCGGCCGAAAATTTGCGCGTATTAAAACTCCCTGCTCCAAAAAATCCGCGAAAGTAGCGGTTGGGCGAAAAGAACAATGTTTCGATGTTTATGGACCCGCCGATGGCAGCGGGGCCGTAAAAGGCCATTCCAGCACCCCGCTGAACCTGAAAACTCTGGACGTTAGCCGTCAAATCGGGAAAATCGATCCAGTACACATTGTGGTCCTCGGGGTCATTTTGAGGGATCCCGTTAATCATCACGGAGATCCGCCGCTGATCGAATCCGCGGATGCTCAGATAGTTGTATCCCAGGCCGTTGCCGTTCTCTGAGTAGAATGTAATGCCCGGCAGTTCCGAAAGAAGCTGAGGTACATCTTCCAGCAGGTAGCGCTGCCGCAATTCTTTTTCACCGATGGTCGAAAATGTCACCGGTGTAACGCCTTCTTTGGCCCGTGTGGCAACCACCGTTACCACCGGCCCGGTCAAGACTTCCCGGGTCAGGCGCACGGTAATACGAACAAGTGGCCGGTCAAGTGTAACTTCGACCCACCGCGTGCTGAAACCCACGTAGGAGACTTTCAACCGGTAGGTACCGTAGGGAAGGCGATTCAGCACAAAATGACCGGTCGGATCGGAAGCCGTACCCAAAACAGTCTGTTCTACCTGGATATTGGCTCCTGCCAAAGGAAGCCCGTTGTCTTCTGCCACCACCTGGCCCTGGATTGTTCCCTTTTCCAGAACCTCAGCGCGCCCTGTCAGGACGAGGCTGACAAAAGTCAGTGCAATATATAGGAACCTCCTCATGGCCATCTCCTCCCATTTTTACTTTGTCTCCAAAAAAAAAGCCACCTTCCGCCGTAGGGAAAGGTGGCTTCTGACAATCGCACTTTCTGTCAGGTTTGCCGTTCCCTACGCCGGTATTACCCGGATCAGGTTCGAAGGGTATGCTCTCAGCTCCGGTTGTTCGGCCCGGAGCACCCCTACGGCAACCTTTTTCTGATATTGAGAATGTATTCAAATTTTCGACTTTTGCAACAAAAAATGCTACCCCTACCCCCTCCGAAAAGATGGCATTTTTGCCACCGGCAAAAAAAGGTTTTTCGGCTGCTCCAAAATGAGGTTGTAATTTCAGGGCGGATTTATTACATTTTGCAGAAAGAGTGAGCGGAGTGCAGATCCCGGTATTTTGTCCAGGAATCACGCGTTTATCAGAGGGAGCATTTTGGGTAAAAAGTGCCTTTTATTGGCGGCAGGAGTTTTTTTTCTCCTCTCTTTACGGAGCGGGCGTGGTCAGGAGATATCGCCCGCTTCTTTTTGGTTTTTTTCCAAATTCCGTCCTTCTGTTTCTCTCGATGGAGGCTGGCAGTTCCGACCCAAGAAAGGAAAAAACTGGCGGGAGATCAGGATCCCGGCGCCGTTCCTGCATTCGGGAGAGTATCTTTTCCGCAGGTCTTTTACCGTTCCGCGTGAATGGGCAGGGCGCCAGTTTCTGCTAGTTTTCGAGGGCATTGGTTATGGCTGTTTGGTCAAACTGAACGGTCAGTTTCTAGCTTCCCGCCCGTATGGTGGACCGCCTTTGTTGATCCGCATCCCGGCCGGAATCCTGCGCCCGGGACAGGCAAACAGGCTCGAAGTGGAGCTTTCTACCCGGCTTTCAGCGAAGTCCATTCCTCTGGAACGGGCACTGTTTCAACCGGAAATTATCCGCGGTATTTACCGCAGTGTTACGCTTTATGCACTTCCTCCGGTTGCTGTAACAGATGTGAAAGTATCGCTTCTTGAAATCTTCAAAGAAAATGTGAAACTGGCTGTACAGATTCAGGTTGTTGCTGGAGAAGGAATAAGTACTGGCAGAAATGTCCGGGACATTTTCCGGCTCAGACTGGATGTGTACCATCCGCAAATGCCTACCCTGCGCATTGCCCGTGTGGAAAAAATGATCACACTGTCTGAAGAGGGCGTATACAGTTTCCAGGACACCCTTGTTTTGCAGAATCCGCAGTGGTGGGAGCCAAAAGCCCGCCGCTTTTACCCGTTCCGGGTAAGTTTGCAATCGGCTACCGGACTTTCGAAATTGCTGGATGCATGGAACGGCCGTTTCGCTTTACGCCACATTCATCTGGAGAACGGTCGTCTGTACTGGAACGCCGAACCTGTGGTGCTGCGCGGGGCCACTTTTGTGGAGGATAGCTTGCACTGGTTGGATTCCCGTTCCATTGTGCCTTATTTGAATCATTATCGGGAGCTGGGACTGAACCTGGTTTCCTGGTTTTATCCTCCGCCCATGCGTAGCCTTGCCCAGGCCGATTCCATGGGATTGCTGCAGATTGTCCGTCTGCCGGTATGGAACGTACCCGCCCGGGTGCTAAAAAATGAGGAGTACCAAAGGGCCGCTGCCGGTATTGTCCGGGAATTGGTTCAGACCGTCTCTGTTTTCCCGTCAGTGATAGCCATTGATCTCGGAGAAGGATACGATATTCAAGTGCCAGAAAGCGTACGTTTCATCCGCGCCATGCGCCAGGCTCTGGCCGATCATCCGGGAATCCTGGTTACCGCCGGCATCCGCAACCAGAGCAGTATGGCCATTGAGCTACCGCTGGATTTTCTAACCATCAACCTCACGTACCGCTGGCTGCTGCACTGGGACTGGTGGATTTCCGAATGGGTGGTGTCTCACCCGGATCTACCCTTGCTGATTGGAGACGTCTATGCTCCTTTTATCCCTTTCCGGAGAGACGCCGAGAACCTGTCCCGGTTTGAGGTTCAGCAGGCCTATTATCTGAAGACGGCCATTCAACGAATCCTGGAACGGCCTACTCTGGGTTATGTACTCTCCAGCCTGTACGATTTCAGGTGCGTTTATCCCAGCACCATGGCCTATTATTCCGGTTCGCCGCGCTTTTTGCCTTTCGGACTTGCGGATGCCCGGGGGGAGACGCGAATGGCGTGGAATGTCCTCCGCGATTTGAACCGCAACCAGGGGGTTCAGTTTGAGTTTCAGGAAATTCAGCCAGAAGCGGGCGAGCAGCTCTTTCTATTCTGGGGATTTGCGTTCCTAATTGTGTTTTTGTACTACTTCCGGCGGGATCATCGCCTGCGGGGAAACATTGTGCGCATTCTGGTGCGGCCTTTCGGCTTCCGGATCGAGCTTAAAGAGCGCCGGAAAGTGCCGCAGTTCCATACCTATCTGCTTCTGATAAATATTTCCACCGTTCTGGGGATGACAGTGGCATCCGTGGCCTACTACCTGCGGCGCCATCCCGTCTTTGATTTCTTTCTGGCCGAAATTGCACCCACTGAAACGGTGAACCGGTGGTTTATTTCCATGTCCTGGAATCCGATTTTGGGGATCGCCGGGGCAACCCTGTTTTTTGGAGTAGCGTTTTTTCTGTTTGGGCTTTATGTGCATATTCTTTCGGTGGTTTTGCGCCAGCGCTTGCTTTTCCGAAACAGCATGGCACTGGTTATATGGGAATCCAGCGTTTTTCTGTTTCTTTATCCGGTTGCTCTGGTGCTGGTACGGATGGTGGGCATAGCAGCGCTCCGAATTCCTCTGGCGTTTCTTTTTGGGCTGTTTGTCCTCTGGTTTATTTACCGTGTCTGGCGCGGGGTGCGCACGGTTTTTGGCCGCAGTTCGCCCTGGGCTCCTGTCCTGACTTTTCTGTTGCCCGCGGTGATCATCGGGGCTGCTCTTTTGGTACTTGACCATCAGCGGGCTCTGCTGGCCCAGCTGGAGTATTTACGTCATATCTGGAANATTCGCCTGTAGTTGCTGTGTGGGGTGGTGAACGATGTTTTTGAAAAGTTTGAAATTGCACGGGTTCAAGTCATTTGGGAGAAAGACGGAACTGGTATTTAAAAACGGGCTGACCTGCATTGTGGGTCCAAATGGTTGCGGGAAGTCCAATATTGTGGATGCAGTGCGGTGGGTGCTGGGGGAGCAGCGGCCTTCTGTACTGCGCAGCGAGCGGATGGACAACGTAATTTTTTCCGGCTCCAAATCAGCGAAGCCGTTGGGCATGGCAGAAGTTTCCATCGTTCTGGAAAACACCCGCAACGTCCTGCCCTCCGAATATTCTGAAGTGATGGTGACCCGCCGCCTGTACCGATCCGGAGAGAGCGAATATCTCATCAATAAAACACCGTGCCGCCTGCGAGACATCCAGGAACTCTTTATGGATACGGGACTCGGTCCCGACTCTTACTCCGTGATTGAACTGAAAATGGTGGAGAGCATTCTCAACAGCAAATCGGATGAACGCCTGCATTTGTTTGAAGAGGCCGCCGGAATCAACAAGTACAAGCAGCGGCGCAGCGCCGCTTTCCGTAAGCTGGAAGCCACGGAAACAGACCTGAATCGGATCGATGATATTCTTTCGGAGGTGGAACGGAATGTAAATGCCCTAAAACGGCAGGTAAACCGGGCACAGCGCTACAAAGATCTGGTTCAGCAGATAGAAGAACTGGAAATTCAGCTGGCTTCATTCGATCTTTGGATGTTGCTGAAACGCCTCCGGCCTTTGAAAGATGAGCTGCGGCAACGGGAGCAGGAACACCATCAGCAGAGGTCGCTTCTGACCCGGGAAGAGGCGGAACTGGAGCGCTTGCGTGCCCGGGCACTGGACGTGGAAAACCGCCTTTCCAAAGTTCAGCGGGAGCTGATGGCGGTCACCGAGGAGCTGCATGCCCGAGAAAATGAGCAGACTGCCAGCCGCGAGAGGATCCGGGCGCTGCGGGAGCGGGCTGTGCGGTACCAGCAGGAAAAAGAGGAACTGAAGCAGCGCATCCAGAATCTGGAGCGCCGGATAGAGCAGAGTGAGCCTCAAATGAGGGTTCTGGCGGAGCGCGTAGATGCCCTGCGGATGAAATACCGGCTCAAGAAGCAGGAGCTGGATGAGTTTGACAAGCTGCTGGCCCGGAGGCGCATGGAACTGAACGAGTCCCGCCAGCAGCTAATCGACACAATGCGTATCTTGGGTGAAAAGGAAAAGAGGAGGAATGCCCTTGCAGCCCATCTGAATCACCTTCAGGGACGGCGCGAACAGCTAACCACCGAGCTGGAAAGGCTTAAAAAGGAGTATGGATCGCTGGCCGGGCAGGAAGAGGATCGGAAGGAAGAAAAAGAGGCGCTGAAAAAGGACACGGAAAAAGCGGCCCAGCAGGTGAAAAAGGCCGAAAAAGAGCTTGCGGCCCGCAAAGAGGAAGCGGAAACGGTGCGTGCTGAGATTGCCGGATTGGAAAACCGGCGCCAGGCCCTGGAGCAGCAGCGGGCTTTTTTCAGGAACTTGATCCAGGCCAATGAGGGGCTTTCCGACGGTCTTCAGTATGTGCTGGAGCTGCGGAAAAAGGAAACGGATCTCCTGGGGCTTCTGGCCGACCTGATCGATGTCCCACGGGAATACCGGGTGGCGGTGGAAGCCCTCCTCGGAGAAAAGGCTTTTTATGTGGTAACCCGGTCGCAAAAGCAGATTTTCAGGCTGCTGCAGGACCTGCAGAACCGGCGCCTGGGAAAGGTGGCATTTCTCAGCATCGACCGGTTTGCCCGGTGGTACCGGGAAGCGGAGCTGCCTTCTGTTCCTCGTTCCGCGGGCGTTCTGGCCCGACTTTCGGATGTTATACAAGCACCGGCAGAACTTCGGCCGCTGGTGCACTTCTTGTTTGGGCGGTCTCTGGTTGTGGAAAATGTTGATACCGCCTCGCGTCTCTGGGATGCGGCCCAGCAGCAAGGGTTCTGGAACCTGGTAACGCTTCAGGGGGAAGTCTTTGGAGCAGATGGGGCCGTGCGCTCTGGCCGCTATGAGGAAACTTCTTCGGTAAGTATTGTGGGACGAGAAGCACAGCTGCGGGAGACCGAAACAGCCATCCAGGACGTGGAAAAAGCGCTGGCCCGGGCCCGGAAGAATCTTGAACAGATCGCAGCGGCTATTCAGAAAGGGGAAACAGCCCTTGAGGAGGCCCAGCGCGAGCTACGTCAAAAGGAGGAACGTTTGCGTGCATTTGAACTGGAGGTCGTGAAAAAGGAAACGCAGCTGTCCGGCATCCGGGATGGAATGGCATCCGCGGAGCAGGAACTAACCCGGATTGCCGGAGAAGAACAGACCGCACGGAAGGAACTGGAACAGCTGGAGCCAGAACTTGCTGACCTGCAGCGGAAGCGCCGCCGCTTTGAAGATGAAGTGGAAGGGATGCAGGAGCGGCTGGAGGAGCTGGAAACCCAGCGTACGCAACTTTCGGAAGAGGTCCACGAGCTGAATCTCAACCTGGTCAAAGCAACGGGCGATCTGAATTCACTGGAAAATGATCTGAAACGGATGCGGAGGGCCATCGAGGAAGCCAGGCAATCCATTGTCCGGCGCGATCAGGAGATTCAGGAAGGCAATCGCGAAATGGAACACCTGGCGCAACAGGAGGAACGCCTTCAAGGGATGATTGCGGACCTTCAGGAAAAGAAAGGCCACCTGCTGCGGCGGCAGGAAGAGTTGAAGTCAGAAATGCAAGAGCTTCAGGATATTTTGGGCCGGAAGGAGGAACAGCTGAAGAGGGCCCGTGCCACCGGCGAATCGTCCGCTGAATTGCTGCAGGAATTGCGCCTTTCCATATCGGAACTGGAATTGAAAATTGAAAACCTGAAGCAGTCCATTCGGGAAAAATATGATGTGGACGTTACGCCGGTTGAAGTCCCGCCGGATCTGAACATGGAGGAACTTCGGGAAAAACTCCAGCGCCTGAAAGAACGCGAACGTACATTCGGGGCCGTCAATATGATGGCCCTTGAGGAGTACAATCGTGAATCCGAAAGGCTGGACTTCCTCTATAAGCAGCGCAACGATTTGATTGAAGCCAAAAAGACCCTGCTGGAGACCATCGATGTGATCAATCGGACGGCGAGGGAAAAATTTGAAGAGGTTTTCCAGCAAATCCGCCAGAATTTTCAGCAGAATTTCACGGCATTTTTTGAGGGCGGGGAAGGCGATCTTCGGATTCAGTTCGACCCGAATGATCCGCTGGCCGCCCGGATTCAGATTCTGGCGCGGCCAAGGGGCAAACAGCTCTCTGCTCTGGAACTGCTTTCCGCCGGCGAAAAGGCGCTTACGGCCATCGCTCTCCTCTTTTCCATTTATCAGGTGAAGCCCAGCCCATTCTGCATTTTGGATGAGGTGGACGCGCCCCTGGATGATGTGAATGTGCACAGGTTCCTCAAGGTATTGCGCCAGTTTTCCGAAAAGACCCAGTTTATTGTGGTAACACACAATAAGATCACCATGCAAGCTGCCGACACCATCTACGGTGTAACAATGGAGGAAGAGGGAATATCCAAAATTGTGTCGGTAGAACTGAGCAAGGCAGAAGAAATGGTGAATGGGTAGGGGCAAGAAGGAGCTGGTGTCCTGTTTTCCGACCCAATGGTTTGCGGCCGGAGGAGGCATCTGTTTTTCCGGACTTCCCCATTGGTTTTTCCCATTGATTTTTGGGGTTTTCTTTTGCATCTTTTTAAATGGATTGCCACGGAAAACCGCAAAACCATTTTTTCCGGCTATTTGAAAGTGTGCCGGCCTGCAAAGCGGGCCACAAAAAGTATGGGATTATTGTGAGGGAGAAATGATCAGGCTACACTGGCGCCGGNCCCACCTGTTCATTTGCCTGATCGGGTTTCTGGCGTTCCTGACAGGTAAGTTCCAACCGATGTTTTCGCAGGTTCTTCCTTCTGAGCCTCTGCGGTTTGATATGGATTACGCCCGTTTCAAAACCGCTTCCGATTTTGTGTACCTGGAAGTATATTACGCAATGTACCGGAATCAGCTCAAATTTGTGCGCGATGCAGAGCAAAAGAAGCTTCGGGCCGATTTTTTGATCGTTACCCAGATCCTCCAGGGGGATTCGGTAATTGTTCAGGACAGTATCAAGAATGTGACCTACGCGACTTCGCTTGAGGAAGTGAAAGCCAGTCAGCTCCTTGCCAATCTTTCCAAATTTGTGATCCGGGAAGGAAATTACATTCTGCGCACGCGTGTCCAGGACTTGCATTCTGGACGCTACGGGGTGAAAGAGATGGAACTGCCTATTCGGCAGATCGGAAATGATCGTTTGCAGATTTCCGATATCGAACTGGGGTTAAGGCTGAATCGGGTAGGCGAGCGGACCGGGCGATTTACGAAAAATTATGTGCAGCTCATTCCAAATCCATCTGGCGTATACGGGATGGAGCTGCCAATTCTTTATTTTTATGCAGAGATTTACAATTTGCAGGAGGGAGGGGAAGGAACCTATCGCTGCCGCTATTCCATTTTGGATGGGAACGGAAATGAGCTGCGGGAAATGTACCAGCGGGTCAAAAAGAAGCCCGGTACTTCAGCTGTAGAGGCAGCCGGCTTTAATGTCATCAGTCTGCGGTCCGGTTCATATTTCTTTCGGGTCGAAATTGAAGATATGGACAGCCATCAGCGGGTGTCACGCCTGAAGAAATTTTTTGTGTATCGGGCAGCAGATTTTCAACCGGCGGAGAAAACGGCGGCAGAACCCACACTGGAGGATCGGCTCAGGTCTCCCGAATACCAGGTTTACGATACCATGACGGAAGCAGAACTGGATGCTGAGTTTGATGGTGCCAGCTATATTGCCACCAGTGAGGATAAGAAAGTATTTCAGGGGCTTGATCTGGCCGGCAAGAGGCAGTTTCTCAAACGGTTCTGGTTGCTCAGGGATCAGAATCCAGGTACACCGGAGAATGAGTTCCGCCAGGAGTATCTGAGGCGGCTCCAGTATGTGAACCGGCATTTTGGCACCGGGAAGCCAGGGTGGAAATCGGATCGAGGGCGTATCTATCTGGTCTATGGCAAACCGGACGAGGTTGAACGGTTTCCGAGCAGCGGCGAAAGCAGGGCATACGAAGTGTGGCATTATTATCACATTCAGGGTGGTGTGCTCTTTGTATTTGTTGATGTTCGCGGATTTGGCGATTATATTTTAGTGCATTCAACGGCACGAAACGAACTCCACGACGAAAACTGGGAACGCTGGATTTACGTTCAGTAAAGGAACTTTTCCGGCGTTTCAGCGTTGATTTAACCGAGATACGGTTATGGGTCGTTCTTTGAAAATGGGGACGCTCTGGGTTCGACGGAGAAGGACTGCGGATGGGGCTGCATGCCGTGGTCTCCGACGCCACGTAAAACAGTCGGAGCGAAATGTAACTGCAGACAATGCATATGCCCTGGCTGCCTAATTGAACGGCAGCCCGCTACCGTTTCCGAGACCTGCATAGGAAACGGTTAGCGTCGGTTTTGCAGGTGCGTCACCGGTTTTGTCCGGGGGCCGGTGATTAAGATTGACCCGGACTGTCCCATGCGAGTTCCGTTTGCCGTACTTGCATGGGCGAGGAAAAAACGGCAAACTAAGCATGTAGAGGCTCCATGGCGCGCTTCTCCGGACGCGGGTTCGATTCCCGCCGTCTCCACAAGCAAAAGGGCGCAAGAAATTGCGCCCTTTTTTGTTTTGTAAGAAAAAAGGAGCATGCTGGCAAATAACGGCCTAAGCTCTTGGGTTGTACAGGAAATGTTGAATTTTCTGCGTATAGAAATTATTTTTTGAAAAATTCGGGGGGGAGGATTTATGGGGCTCAGTCAGGCTAGGTGTCTTATCCGTTTTCAGGTTGACTTTTTTGCTCGCAAAAGCTTTTAGCCTGTGGATTTTACCGGTAGAAATCTGTAAGATTTTTCGTGGGTGAAGGTTTGCTTTTTGCTTCCATTTTCCCAGCTTGTCAGGGGGACACATTATCCTGAAAAGGGGTTCAGCCTTCTATGTTGTCCAGTATTGGATTTATGAGAGACCGATTTTATTGAATATCAGATCGGTTTATAATTTTCCCTTTTTGTGCCGATATATGGATGTGATGATCTTGCCTACATTTCGGCGATGGCCATACTTTCGGACTGAACGGTGAAAAAAGCGGACTTCATGATGTTCGTTTCTGGAAAGCCGAAAAATGGAAAAATTCTTCAAATCGGCGTTCCGTTTTGGGGTCGCAGGAGGTTGCAATTTCATTGTTCTCCTGCACATTTTTTTGCGGGCCGGGAGGCTGCTGTTCCAGCCTGGACGCGGGGCCACCGGTCATGCTACCACAAATACTCCTCTAGTTTTGACCATTCCTTTCACGGAGGGGAACCATGTCAAAGTGTAAAAGCAGGGGAGTCTGTCGCATCGTCAGGTTTTTGCCACCGCATTTTTGCTATTTGTTGTTCTGTGCCCTTTTTGCTGCTGTAACCAGCCCATCAACGGCAGAAACCTACCGTTTCCGCTATTTTACCAGCGAGGACGGCCTATCCCAAATGACCGTTCAGGTCATATTTCAGGACTCCGAGGGGAAAATGTGGTTTGGTACCCAGGCGGGCTTGAACTGCTTTAACGGCCGTGAATTCAAGGTGTATTCGGTGCAGGATGGTCTTGGCAGTGATTGGGTAAACGCCATTGTAGAAGACAGGCAGCGGAATTTGTGGGTCGGAACCAATGATGGTTTAAGTGTTCTGACCGATTCCGGTTTTGTGACGTTTACCCGGGAAGACGGTCTCCCCAGCGCCCGTGTCCTTTCGCTGGAAGTGGATTCCCAAAACCGTATTTGGATCGGGACCCGGCGTGGCCTTGCTGTTTTTAAAAATGGGAAAATATCTGTTCTTTCCGAAACACCTGTGAAGGATCGGGTGATCAATGCCCTGCTGATGGATCGTCGTAACCGCCTCTGGGTTGCTACACGGACGGGGCTGGTCGTCCGTATGGGATACAGTTTTGTTGAAGTCCAGGATCCCAGGATATACGGAAAGAGAATAATCTGTCTCGCAGCAGATGGGCATGGGGGGATCTGGGCTGGTGGGGAGAATGGCGCCTACCATATCCGCGATCTCAAAGTAACCCGGACCTATCTTTCCGGCGATCCACGGTTTAAATCGCCGGTTGTTTCTATTCAGGTTGACTCGCAGGGATCGGTCTGGTTTGGCTTTACAGCCGGATTCGCCATTTTGGAGCGTGACCGCATCCGCTGGATAGGGCGGGAGAACGGTCTTCCTCTAACCCAGGTCAGCGCAATTGGAACTGACCGGGATGGATTTGTCTGGCTTGGTGGGTATGGCGGCTTGCTTCAGTTTACCGGCAGGGCTTTTGAGGTTTATACGAGGAAAGATGGCCTGGGGGCCGATATTGTCCGCCCCATTTTGCGGGATAGCCGCGGATACCTTTGGGTCGGCACGATGGGAGGATTAAGTCGCTTTGATGGCCGAACATGGGTAAATTTTACCGAAAAGGATGGTCTAACCAGCAGTCACATTGTTTCCCTGCTGGAAGATCGAAAAGGCCGGCTGTGGATCGGAACATACGATGGGATAAACATCTATGATGGAAAATCATTCACCNATGTTCCGGAAATTAATAAATATCACGCCAGGGTTGACCACATTGTTGANGATCAGCATGGTGCCATCTGGGTTGCGGTGAGCCGTAATGGCCTTTTCCGCCAGGAAAATGGGGTGTTCCGGAAGGTAGAGGTCCCGGGGCAAACTTTTGACAATGCTCGCATGCTTCTGGATCACCTGGGCCGGCTGTGGGTATCGGGGGATGCCGGGCTTTCCGTTTGGGATGGAAAAAAGTGGAAAACCTATACGGTAAAAGACGGGCTTGCATCCAATCAGCCCTATTATATGGCCGAAGACCTCGACGGCCGCATCTGGTTTGGGTATCACGCTTCCTATGGGATCACCTGCTTTGATGGAACGCGGTTCCGAACCTACACCACGGAGGACGGTCTGTTCAACAACGCCGTTTATTCTGTGGGAGTAGACAGCCGGAACAATGTCTGGATCGGTTCGGCGAGGGGGCTTGACCGTTTTGATGGGGAGGCATTTATCCACTACGATGTTCAAGACGGATTTCCCCATCCGGAATCCAATGCCGGGGGATTCTTTCTGGATGTGGATGGTACCCTGTGGTTCGGAACGGCGGGCGGATTGGGCCATTATTATCCACAATTTGATGTGCGCAACACAAAACCACCTGAGATTCGCATTACCGCGTTTCAGCTGGGCAATCGGGCGTACACACCCTACCAGAAGATTGAAGCACCAGCAACGCATGATGATCTTTTTTTCCGGTTCGACCTGGTTTCCCTTCTGGATCCGCGCTATCTTTCTGCGCGGTACCGCATTCTGGGTTATGACGAAGAATGGCGGCCAGTGCTTGCGAACGGCATTTTTCTGGCCAATCTTCCGCCCGGAGAATTTGAGCTTCAAATTCAAACCCGCAAATACCGCGGACCCTGGTCCAAAACGATTTCTATCCCGTTCCGCATTATGCCGCCGTTTTATCGCCGCTGGTGGTTTGTTCTACTGTCTGTTCTGTTGTTTGGGGGATTTCTTTTTGGCGTGGTGAAGGTCAGGGTCCG
>MTOL01000537.1 GCA_002011685.1 Deferribacteres bacterium JdFR-76 | reverse complement strand
ACTGGAGAAGCGGCGCTGGCTGCTTGAGAGGGGGCTCATCGATTTCTGAATGGATCGGCCTGCGCCGTTCCCAGGAGGTCCAGCACTCATCCAAAAATAAGACCGACATTGGGTACGGCCCGCAATGCAAATGATCTTGGTACAGAGCGGATAAATGATACGGACAAAAAATTCTGTAATCTGTTTCTTTCTGGCGCCTTCGCTGGGAGCTCTGCTCATCTTCTTCTTTCTCCCGATTTTCGCATCGTTTCTGATGAGCTTTACCGATTTTGACATCTATTCTCTGGCCAATCTGCAGCGGGCCCGGTTTATCTTTCTGCAAAACTACATCATGCTGCTGCAGGATCCGCTGTTCTGGAAAGCCCTCATCAACACCCTTTACTTCGTTTTTGTGGCCGGTCCGCTATCGATTCTTGTGTCTCTCCTGGCGGCACTCGCCCTTCATTCCAAGTTGCTGAAGATGAAAAGCCTGTTCCGCCTTGCCCTATTCATGCCCGTGGTTACCACACTGGTAGCCGTGGCAGTTGTGTGGCGCTATCTGTACCATCCCCGTTTTGGGCCAATCAATTACCTGCTTTCTTTTCTGGGCATCCAGCCAATTGACTGGCTCGGGAATCCCAGCTGGGCCATGCCGGCAATCATTTTGATGGCCGTCTGGAAAAATTTTGGGTATAACATGATGATTTTTTTGGCCGGTCTCCAGGCCATACCCGACTATCTGTACGAAGCCGCAAGGCTGGACGGCGCGAACTGGTTTCAGCAGCAGCGGCACATTACTTTACCTCAACTGTGGCCAACCATGTTCTTTGTCATTATCATCACGGTGATTGGCTACTTCCAGCTGTTTGCTGAACCTTACGTTATGACCCAGGGCGGGCCCCTTCACGCAACCCTGAGCATCGTGCTTTATCTCTACCAGCAGGGGTTCCGCTGGTGGCGAATGGGCTATGCCGCCTCCATCGCTTTCGTGTTCTTTTTCATACTGTTTGTCTTCGTTATGCTTCAAATGGCCGTTCAGAGAAAACAAGATAGGGTTCCTGGCTAATTGATCGGGAATGTTTTGATGTTCAGAAATCCCAGACGCACCTTTCAGGCATTTTTGTTGCATCTTCTCATGGTGGGTGTTTCTGCCCTCACGTTGATGCCCTTCCTCTGGATGCTGAGCGCTTCACTCATGCCCGCAGGTGGGGCGTCAACATTCCCGCCCAGGTTTTTTCCAGCGGATATTACGCTGGAACAATACCGGCTCCTTTTTGCCAGGTTGAACCTGGGCAGGTTTTTCCTGAACAGCTTGATCCTTGCCCTATCCGTTACAGCGGTTTCTCTGCTGGTAAATTCGATGGCGGGATTTGCTTTTGCAAAGTATCACTTTCGCGCAAAGAGACACTTGTTCGCGATTCTGATTCTGACGATGATCATTCCTGGGCAGGTGACCATGCTCCCCGTTTTTCTTTTGTTGAAAAAAATGGGATTGCTCAACACATATTTCGGCATCATTCTTCCAGGCATGACCAGCATTTTTGGCATCTTCTTGATCAGCCAGTATATGAAAAGCATCCCGGACAGCCTCATTGAGGCAGCGCGCATGGACGGAGCTTCCGATTTCCGCATATACTGGAGCATCGTTCTGCCGCTATCCAGCCCTGTCCTGGTCACCCTGGCTTTGTTCACCTTTATGGGAACCTGGAACGACTTCCTCTGGCCACTCATTGTGATGACAAAGCAGGATATGTATACGCTTCCTGTAGCCCTGGCCAATCTCATGGGAGAACATGCCCAGGATCCTGAACTCATGATGGCGGGATCGGTCATCACCATCCTGCCTGTGCTGGTGGTTTTTCTGGCCTTGCAGAAATTCTACATCCGTGGTATCCTTTTGGGCGGATTGAAGGAATAAAACTTCGCTCAAATCCGCAAATCCGGAAAAGTCACAATACGGGAGTCCAAGACGGAAAAGAGCGCTCTTTTGTACTTTTGCTTTTGACGAAAGAGCGTTTAAATGCAGGTGGCAGCAGTTTTTCTTCAACCACTTAAATCTGGGGCCACGAGCGGAATAGATGGATTCGTTCCAGAGAAAAATGTGCAAACTGATAAATCAATGCCAGGGATCATGCCAGCAAGTGTTCATAGTGCCAATTCCGCTCTGCTTTTCGGAATGAGAAGATCTGGCAGGCCAGTTTGATATTCAAAGGATTATTCGATCCGCATTTCCCAGATCGAATAGCCCCACTTGGTGCCTCGCTGAACGAAATCGAGGCGCAGGTAACGGGTTCTTACACCTCCCAGTTCAATCACGTCTTTTCCGCCGTCCGAATTGTTTTCTTCAAATACCTTCCGCCATGCACGGCTATCATCTGACACGGAAATGGAATAGACCTTTCCGTAGGCAACCTCCCAGAAGATCGTCAAGCGGTTGAGAATGGTTGGCCTACCGAAATCGATCCATATCCACTGAGGGTCTTCTGCTTTGCTGCTCCACCGCGTTTTCATATTGCCATCAAAGGCGTCGTAAACCTGCCCGCTTGACGCCCGGATGCGGGCGATGTAAATGCGTATACCGGCCAATTTTTCCCGGACCCTGGCAACATAGGCATCTTTTCCAACATAATTTGTTATGAGGTTCAGAAAATAGCGTTCGGCCACCGGATCATAGCGCCGGTCGAACAGCTCTCCCTGGTTTTTCCGCGGGCACATCCGGCCGCGAATTTGAATCCGCGAAATCACAACAAATCCTTTTCCATAGGGGATCTCCATCACTGCGGGGACTCGAAGTTCCAGATTACACGAAGCCACCGTTTCAAATGGACGGTTTGGGCGCACATTGAACTGCGCCACCATTTCGCCCCCCAGAGCTCCGTTGAACATCCGCAGATGTTCTGGTGCAATGCCTTCCCATAGCAAATGCTCTGGATCTTCTGGGAATACGTAAGAATCATACCCTCCCCGTTCCGGATCCTTGCGGTACTGAACATTCAGCTCCAGTTCACGCAACACGCGCATCTGAATCTCTCCATGGACGCCAAATTCCGGCTCCTGGATCACCAAAAGTCCACCACGCCGCACAAAATCATCGATCTCAGCAAGATTTCGGCGGTACGTATCATCCAGCCCCCCCGCATTCACGAACGTAACCTGTGCGCGCCGCAATGAGGATGGCCCAAGCTCTCCGTACATAATGCCGCGGTCTGCCAGGTATTGTTTGACTTCTCCAAGGGGGTCATGCAGGACGAAGCTTATCTTTCTGGTTGATGGCGAAACTTCCGGCCTGGCGAATATAAAAACCGGCTTCCGGCTGGTGGCCAACAAGGTCTTATTTTCATCATAAATCTCTGCTATCAGCTCGTATGAGCCCGGAACGTCGGGGAACCGAACGGGAACGCGCATCTTCCGGTGCTCAGTGGGTGCCAAATGAAAAGATCTTTTGGAATGGCCAAAAGACGGATTTCCACGGATTTCTATTTTAAGACTTCCGTCTTTTTCCTCGTTGGTATCATTAAACAAAAAGACATCGATTGTTCGCTCTTCGCCTGCAAGAAAATGGCGGTCCCACAGCTCGATGCTTACTCCTGTTGGGGATAGCGCTTCTTTGAGAGCCGCGAGCACGGGCTTGGGGCGCAACTCCGCAAGGGGACCAAGAAAAAAGTTCGCCGTCGGTCCCTCTCCAACACTTAGGTAAACAAAGGGCATGATGGCATCGGCGTTCAATCTGCGCCAGAGCTCCGTGAGTTCTCTTGCCAAGAATGCCTGAAATTCGAGTAACTGTTCCCTGGGAGGATTTTTTCCCAACCATCTGGGAACAACCGGCTCCGTAAGTGACGTCGGCCTTCCTTCCCGATCTAACCACCACCACAGATATTCGTTGATCATTACCGGACGTGAACTGTTCTTCAGATCAAAAATAGACCTTGCGTAGCCGAATTTCCGGCCGTTTAGCACCGGTCCCAGCGAATAGATATAGGGGTGGTCTTCTTCGAAATCCACATATTCCCAGGGGCGCGAGGGATCCAACAATCGCAGCTCCGGGATAATCTTTTCTGTGAGCACGGAGTCTTCAGATTCATTCAATGGATCCCAGATCACAATACTGGGATGGTTGACATTTTCCCGGATCCATGCCTCAAATTCCCGGCGGATTTGCCGTGGTGAACCTGAAGTTGTCCAGAACGCCCACTCATCCTGCAACAGAATTCCACCCTCGTCCGCAATGTCATACCACCGGTTGTAAGCATGTCCCAAATGGATGCGGAAAAAGAACATGTTATGCTGTTTTGGAATGTCCACCAATGCCCGGCGAATCCACTCCTCATCCCAGGGAAGGCTTCCTCGTGTTGAATCCGAAAGCATCCTGTGAAAGGCAATATTGCTCCCTCTCAGCACAATCCGTTGTCCATTCAGATAAAAATTTCCATCTTGAATCTCAAATTGCCGCATGCCAAAGCGAATGCTCAGTTGATGCGAAATGTCTTTGGAGACACGCAGTGTTCCGTCAAAAACATAGAGGAATGGATTTTCGGGGGTCCACGGTACAAAATCGGGCAGGGGAATATCAAAGTCCAATGTCTGAACTGTCTGAGAAGAGGAATTCAGGGGAACCCGCCATCTGCGGACTTCTTTTCCGGACGCATATTCGCGAATCTGGCACTCCAGTACGGCGGATTTACCCACGGATTTAAAATATTCAATTTCAAAATGAAAATTTGCCTTGCCGCGCCTGATGTCTGGCAGGATCCGTACCCATCGCAATCGTGCCGGGCCATAGAGATGAAGCCAAACATCGCCCCAGATGCCGGGTATCCAGAGCATTTTTTCGAAATCCACCCCAACAGCGCTCTCCCCGGGCAGGGTATGTTTGGCTCCAACACGCACCAGAAGTTCGTTCTCTCCATTTTTATTCAAGAACGGAGTGAGATCGAATTCCTGACTTGTGTAACAGGGAATATCGCCACCGATTCGATTCCCATTCAGCCATACTTCTGTGCCGAATTGAACCTGCTCCAGCTGTAGGATTGCCTTAAAGAATGTATCCCCATCTGTTAAACGAAAAACCGTCCGATACCAGAAAAAGTCCTCTTCCGTCCAGTCCAGTGGGGGCTTTGAAAGGTCAACCAAACCTGGAACCGGTACGGTATATGGCCAAACCGCTGGTCTTTCCCGGCCGGGAGCCAGTTCCCACATTCCGTTGAGGCTCACTTTTCTGTATGCCATTGCCCTTCCCCATCCCTCCTGAGTCCCCACAAATGCCAGAATTGAGAAAAAAGCGAAGGCCCACAATGTAAGCCTTCTCAGAAATTTACTCACCGCCGGCATATCCGTCTGAGAAGCTCGCCAGGACGCCGTATTTATTCTTCGCCAGCTGATTCCAATCTCTCTCTTCTCGCCTTTTGTTCTTTCCAAAAGAATACAGTCCGGAATTCCGGCCAAAGAAATGATGAAGGTTTTTAAGCCACCGGTATTCCACAATCAAACATCACCGCAGAAGCAACAATTTGCGCGTGCTCTGGAAATGTTCTGCACGTAACCGGTAAAAGTAAACTCCCGACGATAGATTCTTTGCGGCAAAAACAACGCGGTGATGTCCCCGCTTCATCTTTTTGCCCGGGAGCAGTACGGCAACGATCTGTCCCCGTGCATTTATGACTTCAACGGTTACACGTTCTTCCCTGGGTATCGAGAAGGAAATGATGGTTTCCGAATTGAAAGGATTGGGATAATTCTGCTCCAGTGAATATTCACTGATAATGGCTGGATTCTCTTCCACGTCTGTAACGGTCCAGCCAATCTTTGCAAGTGCTGAGTCGATTTCCGGATTGGCCATAAACATCCTCCAGCACAGTTCCGTGCGGTAGTTTTCAATCATGGGTACGATCGTACCCTGGTCGATGGCAAGATAGCTGTTGGCAAACCAATTGTTGTCCAGATTGAAGGCATCTCTGAAACCAAACTCACCCCACAGCTTTGGGCCGTATGTGTAGTAAAAATGTTTTAGCGTTGCGATGGACTCATCCGGCGTATAGGGCATGGCGCTGATCGCTGCCGTGGGAGTGATGGTTCCATTATCTCCCGCCGGCGTTGGCTCATGCGCAGAGTAACCGCCGGGATCGTCGCTGGATGTGAGTCCCCAAACCAGATCACTATATCCCTTATGGCCTTCCGGATTGGCAATACAGTAGGCACGGTTAATCAGCGTCGTATTGCGATTGTTTTCAAAGTAGTTACAAAAACGGTCCGATTTCCCCCGTGGATCAAAACCAAGAAATGAGTAATGGGTAAAGAAAAGTGGACCTCCATAAGGTGGGCCAACAAACTGTTTGTACCCGTAATAAACGTTTCCGTTTACATAATTGGAACTCCCAGCCCAGCCATCATAATACATGGAAGCGGGAACGGGATGCGTTGGAGAAGCAATGGCCAGCAGATAGACGATCATCGCTTCATTCCAGCCCTGAATGGGCATATTCATGATCCATCCGTAATCCGGAGACCAGTGCCAGTAGAGCACTTTGCTCGTGGATGTCCGGCGGTACCAATCCCATTCCACCTCCTCCCATAGCTGAGTGGCTCGCTGGCGCAATTCCAGTTCTTCGGCGGAATTCCCATCGAAATATTGCCGAATTGCAAGCAATCCCTGGACAAAATAGGCGGTTTCCACCAGATCCCCACCGTTGTCATAAGCACTGAAGGGAATGGTTTCTCCGGTGCTTCCATTGATCCAGTGGGACCATGCTCCGTGATATCTCTTTGCTTGTTCCTGCATAAAACGCAGGATTTTTAGAATCCTGGCTACTATAGAATCCCTCGGGGCGAAGCCCCGTTCTGCTCCAACCATCAGCGTCAACAGACCAAACCCCGTTCCACCGGTGGTACAGACATCGCCGGATGAATCCCGTTCTCTGGCCAGCCCACTTACAGGATGTCCGAAATCCCAGAAATACCGGAACGTCGCTTCCTGTACAGACGTCAATAATTCCTCATCTGATGCAAACGGAACCGGTGTGGCATTCACCACGGCGGAAGAATCGGATTCCACATAATTCTGATTCACCGCAGTTACCCGGTAATAGTATGTTTTGCCATTTTCGCCCACAAAATCACTGTACATGTGGAACTTGTGGGCTACACTATTAACCTTTACAAATGGTCCGCCGGGCGATTGAGCGCGGTAGACAAAATACCCCAACAAATCCGGCTCCGAATTAGGATCCCACTTCAAATCGATCCGGCTATCGTAACCTGTGGCCTGCAAATTCTGTGGAGCCGCTGGAGCGGTAGTCTGCGAACCGCCTGCCTTTATCAGCCTGAACTCATCCACCCAGGCAACGTGTTCAACCCCATCTGCGTTTTTCTGGTAATGGAAAATCGTTTTGATCCGCGTAAAATCGGCGTTTTGTGGTCCGGGCTGGAATGCATTGATGGGAATTGCTACCCTCTGCCACGTGGTAGAGTCTCCGTCCACCCCGCCGAAAAAATCCCCCAGCCAGATCCGTGTGCTCTTCTTGTTGGTAATGTCTTCGATGGCAAGATCCGGCAGGGCATCCTGGTTTATGGCCTCCGGTGCGTTGATCCAGTAAACGATGGTATCATACTGGGTAAAATCAATCGGCTGCCAGTTCAGGGATGCGAGGGCAATTCCCCAATCGCCACCGCTTTGGGAAATCCAGCGCAGACGAAGGGAATGCGCACCTTTGTATGGGTGCTGCGGATCCACTGGGAATTTGTCTTTTCCCGATCCTGCTAGCTCCAGAAAACTGGGCGATTTTTTATATCCCCACGAGGAGTCATAGAATTCATTGCCCGTGTTACTGTCACTGAAAAAGACCTTTTCATTCCCCTGGCCGAGTGTCATGCACGGAAACGCAAAAATAGCAAAAAACAAGAGAATTCCGCGCCTCATGGGCCTACCTCCTCAAATGTGTGCAAAATCAGGATTTGAATTTCACNTACGGTATTTTGCATTCTCCGCAGCGCCTGTACTCTCCATTCCGCTCGCAGCCGAGCCCTTTCCCCAAACAAAACCTGATCGAGAGATTTTTGGATCACTGGATTTTGAAATTCACTATTCCAGTTCAATTTTTACTTTCACTTCTTCTCCCCACCGCAAGATAGGGATCTTCGCAGCGCGCAAGGTCTTTCCGTTGACTTCAATCCTTTTCACACGTCCTCCCGGGCCGTTATGTATCTGAATGCGGTAATTGACTCCGCGGAATAGCCTTTCAATTTCCACGTAATTCCAGCTGGCTGGTATGCATGGGTCTACAATTAGGCCGTCATAGTCGGCCCGAATACCGATCACGTAGTCCAAAACCACCCGGTATAACCATGCAGCAGAACCTGTGTACCAGGTCCATCCGCCGCGCCCGTAATGAGCGGAATCGGGGCCATCAATATTGCCGGGGGTTACATACGGTTCCCCAGCGTAGCGGTCAGGCTTCAGGCCATTAAGGGAAGGGAGAATTTTGCGCAGAAAGCGATAGGCGGTTTCATTCCGTTTTAACAGACAGGCAGCCCAGATTGCCCAGGTTGCTGCGTGAGTATAGACAGAGCCATTCTCCCTTGTTCCGGGAGCATATCGGGTTAAATAGCCAATTTCAGGGTCCGGCTGATGATAGGCCGGCCGCAGAAGCAAGGGCCCAACCTCGCATTCCAGCTCATCTTCCACGCTTTTCCACAGAATCCTCTTGCGGTCGTCAGAAACCACACCGGATATGATGGCCCAAGTTTGCGGATTCAGAAAGATCTTTCCGTACCGGTTCTTTTGGCTCCCGATGCGTTCCCCTGAATCTTTGGTAGCTCGCCAAAAATATGAACCATCCCATCCATATCTATTCACGGCAATCTTTAACTTCTCTGCCTCTTTCAAGTACTCCTGAGCTTTCCGGCCCAGTTCCTTCTGATTGAGCTGATTAAGAACCTCCGCCATCTCTTTCAGGACGATGTAGAGAAATTCCGCAAGCCACAGAGACTCCCCCTTTCCTCCAATACCCACAGCACTCAGCCCGTCGTTCCAATCTCCAGCCAGAATTAACGGAAACCCCCTGGCGCTTTTGCGCGTTAGGACCAGATCTATGGCGCGAATGCAATGTTCGAGAAGTGGGGCCTTCTCATCGGAGCGGAAAAATGGAACTTCCTCGTCCAAAACAGTCCAGTCTGCTGTCTCCTTTAAATACTGAATTGTAATAAAAGGCAACCAGAGGAGATCATCACTCATCCGGCTTTCCAATCCCTCTTCGATGAGGGGGTGCCACCAGTGCAGAACATGGCCTTCCGGGAACTGATGGGCAGCATGCAGAAGGATCTGGCTTTTTGTTTTTTCCGGCTGAAAATACAGAAAGATCTGGCTGTCCTGTAGCTGGTCCCGGTACCCGTAAGCACCGCTTTGCTGGTAATAGGCAGCCCGCCCCCACAAACGGCCCGAAATACACTGGTACCTCAGCCAGCCATTCATAAGAACATTAACCGCGGGGTCGGGTGTAACCACTTTGCCCGAATCCAGGAACTCGGCCCACATTTGTTTGACCTGCAGGAACTTTGCTTCCACTGCACCGTCCCTCATGAGGGCCCTGAACGTTTCTTCGATTTCCTGCTGATTTTGTTTTACCCCCAGAAAAAAGTGGATGGTTTGTTCTTCCCCAGGATCAAGCGTCACTTTCCGCCGTAACGCGGCAATGGAATCACCCCATTTGCCGCTCCTGCCGGGCCACGCTGAGCCTCTCAATGCCCGAGGCGACGAAAGATCTCCGTTGCGACCGACAAAGGCCTCTTTGTCCCCTTCGAAGCTGTCTGGCTGCATGCTGCATAGAAAAAAGGCTATGCCCGGCCAATTCGTGTTCCAGTGTCCATGGGCAGAGGGAACTTCCCACAGACGCTTCCTCGCCAGAATGCCCTGGAGATTCCGCGAATATTCCGTTTCCAGAAATGTTTTGTGAAATTCCCGATGAATGTCCGGGCAGACTCCCAAACACCATTCGAGATACGTTACAATGGAAAGAAAACGCTTTCGCTGCCCCACATTCCTGACCGTTACTGACCAGATTTCAAGTGATTCTTCTTTGGGTACAAAAAGCCTCCACCGGACCTCCACTTGATCGTATCGAGCGTGAAATACGGTGTAGCCCATCCCGTGCCTGCATTCATACGTATCCAGGGATTTTCGCGCCGGAAGAAATGTGGGGCTCCAGAAATCTCCAGTTTCATCATCGCGGATATAGATATACTTTCCCCAGTCATCGCGGATTAAATCCTGCTGCCACCGGGTGAGGCGGTTTAAGTTGGAATGATCAAACCAGCTAAATCCACCGCCTACCTGAGAAACGATCAAACCGTAACGGCCATTTGAAATGACATTTACCCAGGGTCGCGGAGTGTCAGGTTTTCTGATCACATATTCCCTCCCATCGGAGGAAAAGCCCCCAAAATCGCTTTCCAAAATCAACTTGTCAGCCACCGTTCCGTTCGCTCCTTCTACTCATCCCTTATTCGTTCCGGATCCTCAAAAGCGGATCTCAAAAGAAAATCGATGTACTGCTGTCAGTCTTCCCCAGCTTGCATACGCGTAGTCCAGATAAAGCGGAGTCACCGGGTTCAGGAAATACTGGATTCCGAACCCGGCTGTAAGCCCTCTTTCCGCATCCTTTTCAAAGATGGACTGATATCCTGTCCGGAAATAAATCCAGTTTCTGAACCCGTATTCCACACCGAGGCTTATATTTTCTGTATTGTCATTTGGATGACGCGCCTCAATTCCTGCAGTGAGCCGATTCCATTCGGTGTTAAGAAGTTCAAATGCTACACCGAATCGGAACATGAGCGGGAGATCCCATTTGTCCGTCTGCAGGTGAGCGAATATGTTCGCATTATCGCCGTATTCATCGGGATTAAAATCGTAGTTAACAAAGGTGTTTTTCCCCTCGTACTGCATTTTGGATCCAAAATTTGAGACACTGATACCCAGGCGCAGCCATTCGAAGTCTGTGCGGAACTGGATACCGATATCAAATGCCAGTACAGAAGCCGCCATATGCCAGATCTGTTCCCGGGCGTATTTCGCATTGAATCCCAGCAAAAAGCGATCCGTAATTGCCCGGGCATAGGTCAACCCGATGGCAAGATCGATGGCACTGAAATACTCGCCGGTTCCTTCCGGCTCAAATTCCGTCCGGACGGGCATGTCAGGCATGGACAAAGAAGTGAAACTGAGAGCAAGTGTTCCAAACGATTCCAGCCGCACAGCAGCGGCGGCAAAATCAAAGCTGGTACCTGCCAGCCAGTTGGTATGGACGAAATAAACGGCAGCACGACTGGAAATCCGTGCCAGGCCAGCAGGGTTCCAGTATATAGAACTCATATCGTTGGCCACGGCGCTATAGGCCCCACCCATCGAGATGGCCCGCGAGCCGACGGGAATCTTCAAAAACTGGCCTGCTGTTGTACCCGATTTGGTCATCTTGCCCAGCACACCCCCAGCAGACGTATTCACGAAACACAGAAAAAGAAGTGTGCTTATCAATCCAGTTCGCCACATGGCCAGACAATCCGTTTGGTGAAAAAAGCTTTCTTCTTCAATTCCCGCGTCCTGCATTCATTCTCGATTGCGGTCCTGCCTACTTGATCAGCGCAAAACGCCCAATTTTCTCGCCAATCCCAGGTGCTTCAACATGGTAAATATAGATTCCGGGAGCGATATCCATCCCGTCTTTCGTGGTCAAGTCCCACCTTTCCGCTCCATCCAACAAATTGGAATCATGCTCAATTGTTTTCACATGGTCTCCGCTGATTGTGTAAATGCGGATCGTACACCGCCTGGGTAGATGAATGAAGTAGACACGCCGTTCACCGCGTCCTGTGGCAAAAAGGCGCGTCGGTTCCCAGCGGGCTGCCACGACGTACGGATTCGGGACCACTGCAATTTTGTCCAGTTCGCTCCTGGCTTTCTGGCGGTCTTCCCGGGCTCCGACGGTGGCAAACTCATAGATGTCTCCGCTCCGAAAGGGGGTCTTGATCTGAATGCGCAAAATATCCCCATCTTTCGGATAGATGGGCTCCTCTCCGCCGAAGGGATCCAGAAAATGAATCCGCCATACTTCCCGGGGAATCCTTTCATCCATCAGCAGAATCCGGATGTAATCCCCCGGCGAGATCAGACTATCCCTCGTTGCCGGATTTGGCTCTTCCAGCATAAAACGGACTTTGCGGTTTTCGTAAAGATCCCACACCGTGAAGTTTACCTCAAAGCGTGGCCGGAACCACCAGGTCGTATCTATCTCTCCAAACCGGATCTCATAGCTTGATGGATATCCCGGCCTCCTCCGCGGAAAATGGTAGCGGTGCTCCACATGGATGGGAATATTGCTTTCTCCAACCACCCACCCAGAGCGCTGGGCATCCCATCCGATACTGTCGGTAAACACGTAGAGTCTCATTCCGTCAAACAATGGGTTCCCATCCTCTCCTCGAACGTAGGTAGAGTTCTTGAAGATGGTATCCTGACGGGTTGTGTTGACCAGTGTGTAAAGAATGGTATCGGGCCGTGTTGTATCATCAAAAATAAGCCGGAATGTCTCATTATCTTTGACNTCCAGAGGATTGAGGATCTCCAGCCACACGTTCCCGGTGGCAAATCCGCTCACATGCTGGATGGAATCCTTCAAACCGGGCTGCATGTAACCGGCCACGGGGGCCTGAGGCGTGACTTCCACGGTATTTACATCCAGAGTCACATTCCCGTTTACATCCCGTACGATCACGGCGCTGCATTCCGACGGGAACATATGGAGGGCCGGATCACCGCGGTCATATGAAACCACAGCATAGTAGTATGTTTTTCCATTGATCACATCCGTATCCGTCCATGAGTGACGGAGCCCCTTATTGTCGCCCAGATAGAATTTGGTGCCCTGATAGTCGATGGGGAAAAAGCCGTAGACATCGTTCTGGAGATCGAACTGAGCAACCGGCTTCAAAAAGGTCTTCTCCCCGTAGGCGTTTGTAATGACACGCGGGTCCAGAAATCCCGGGTCCGTGCTTTTGTAGATTTTGTACCCCTCAAAATCGTATGGCGGATCGGAAAAAGGATCAAAGCTGCGTTCCGCCCGATCATCCCAATAAAGGGTTACCTTCCCATCCCCGGCAACCGCCCATACTCGGGGTTTTTCGGGAGGCCTGGCAAAGTTGTAATTGTTGTTGTAAATCTGTTGCACAGTCCGGACGTTCCGCTGAATGTCCTCCAGGCTTTCCCCGAAGACCAGTCCCAGTGAAAAACGTTCTGTCTGACCCGGCAACAACGGAAAGGGACCAGAGCCATACAGAAAGGCAATGTTACCGTTCTGCAGTTTTGTGTCAAAATGGCTGTATGAAATGCGGTTCCAGATTTCTCTGTCCTTGTAGAACGCCACTCCTGTTCCGATGTAGAACACATCAAAGGCGGTAAGTCCGATCTGATCCGATTCGTCCTTATCTGTGGCATCAAAATGTGGCTCTCCGGGCGTTGGAATCCCATCCCCTTCTCCGCGATCGCCGGTTCCTGCAAGGCCGTCCGCCCCCACGTCATCATATTCGGGATTCCAGTCCTGGTCATTGTCAATCAAGTCGTCCCGGCGTTCGTCTATCATTTCATCGATAAGTCCGTCTCCATCATTGTCAATTCCATCGGCATATTTGAGACCCAAATGGAGAGTTGCTTCATCAATGAGCCCGTTTCCATTGTCATCGATACCATTTTCAGGTATTTCGCCTATCAGCATATCTTCGGTAATTACCGGACTGCCTTCTTCCCCGTCACCGTCATCATCAATGCCATTATAAGGATTGCCGGGGCTCTCCAGGAAAGCGTAACCACAGTAGCCGGTAGGCCCCCATCCCCCTTCGCCAATGCCGTTGGTATCCCATGAATAAGTGATGTCATCCCGCAGATCGAAGGAAGCGTTGTCATCATTTGAATCATACTGTCCCCCCACTCCAACATCTACATACATGCCGAAGATCATCTTCCGGTAGACCGTTGTACCCTCGTTTGTAATATCATAGTGCCAGAAAATAAGATCTTCGGCAAGAACATTCGACCACTGGAATCCCCTCACTCCCACACGGAGCGCCAGTCCTCGGCGGGTATGGTCTGTGGAATCGGGAAAGAAATCGTGGCCGTCGTCACAATTGTCATCCATCACAAAATAACTCTCCTGATCGGCATTTGTCCGCTTGCCAAAATAACCGTTCCAGAATCCGTCCCATTCGGGACCTTTGTCGGGCCAGGATTTGGGCCATGTGGAGGGATCATCGCTCATGGCAATCCGGTCTTGATTGGGATTGGCATATCCGGGTCTTGGCTGCCAACCTCTCTCAACGCCTTCAGGAGAAATGTCCATTAGTTCGCGGTAGCCAGCTTCGCAAATATAAAGAGTGTCCCCGTTATGATTTACAACCTGCGTGACAACAATGGGCGTGATGCCATCCATGTAGGAATGGCCACTCCCACGGGGCCAGACACCGGACGGCTGTCTGCCCCACCAGGCCACCTCACCAAAGTTGTAAAACAGCGTTTCGACCAGATTGCCATTATGAATCCCATACTTGCGGTATTTGCGGTTTCCACGCATTTCCGGAGGCACCGGGATCTGTCCCATCGCATCCGCTGTCGCCGTTGCCAGAAGAAAAACCGCGAGCCAAAAACGTACTGCCCTACCCATGTGCTGCTTCCTCTGCCAATTCGTCCCGTGCCGATATCGGCAAATGAGTCAGGTTACATTTCAACCTCAAATCCAATAAGAACCTTACGGGGTTCGGAATAGAAATCCGGACGCTTCAGCCATTCCGCCAGAGTGTTCACATGCTCCCTGCGCTCAACAATGTAATGGCTCACAAGCGAATACCCTGCCCTGCCGGTATCCGAATAAACTTCAATCTCATTTTTCCGGTCAAATAGATTGTAGATCTTGACGAAAATGGTGTACTTCAACCGGCCAATGTGAAACTCTTTAAACAGTCTGAGATCCACCGTATAGTTGTAAGGCTTTCTCCCGCTATTTTCGAATGTGGTTTCCATGCTTTGTATGGCTGGAGTATATGGCAATCCGCTCTGGAACTGACCGATCAATCCCAAGCCGATAGTGCGGGGGTTCTGATAGGTCACAGAAAGATTGATCGTATGCCGTTGATCCCAGTTGAGCGGAACGACCTGTATGTTGCTCTTTTTGGGTGGATCGGACTGCTGGTTGTAGAACTCGTGATTTGGGTCGGATGCGTTTCCTTCAGCTACTTGATAGGTGTAATTCAGCGATAGCGAAAGATGGTCTTCCGATGGGCGTTTGTAGAGCGAAAAGGTAATCCCGCGGATATTGCCATAATCGCGGTTCTCATATCGTGCATACCGGTCGCCCAGAACATAGGTCTCATAGATCCGCGTTCCCAGAAGATGACGGACATCTTTATAATATCCCGTAATGTCGATCCCTACCTGGCTAAACAGTTCCTGCTGGTAGCCAATTTCATAAATAACAGTAGACTGTGGATTCAAATCTGCATTGCCGATCAAAGTGTACAGCCCTCCTGGAGCTACCGCAAACCGCGGATTCAGATAGAGATATTCATAAGAAGGAATCTGAAAAAAGTGTCCGTATGAGGCATGGAATACCGCTGACGCCGAGATTGGAAAAGCAAGCCCAATACGCGGACTGATTTGGTGTTTTGGTGAAGCTTTGCGAAAAGCTTCTTCATTCCGTCGAAGTTCTCCCGAAGGGTCACGCAAGTCTGCCGGTACACGTCCATTGGAGTGAAAATAATCGTAACGAAGTCCCAAATTGACCGTCATATTTTCCAGTTCAATCTTGTCCTGTATGTAGGCTGAGAATTCCACAGGCTTTCTGGTGTATTCGCCATAATTGAAAAAAGCCTGTGTGCTGAATACGCCGCCGCCCTCGATCCCGTTGTAATAGGCCAGTCGGTTGTTGAGGTGAATCTGGTTGCGCTTGTATTCAATCCCCATTTTGATCTGGTGAACTTTGGTCAGCTGGGAGGTAAGATCAATTTTCAGCAGACTTACACGCGTGGATCGCCTGAAGAATGTCATATCGGTTCCACCCGTGAGGAAGCTGTAGGCATCCTCACGGTTTTGCAAAAGCTGGGGATTGGCGTAACGGGGATCGTGCGCATCTTTGTAAACGCTTGATTGAAGGCGGAAAATGTATGATGAAATTTTTGCGGTATAAAAAGTCCTCGGGGATATCATATGATTCCAGCTGAGAATATGCGTGATCCCGGATTTCCAGTTCGTAAGATCACCATCTGGATTGTATTTGAAAAGGTGATTGTAATTTCTGTATCGTGAGAGATCTCCCAGCAGATTGTAGGTGAGCTTCATCGATGGGGTGATNCGAAAAACCAATTTGGCATTGGCATAGTACTGTAGCCGGTAGTTCATGGAAACCGGCTTCATATCACCGGTTTGCTCCATATAGATTTCCTTGGGACTCTGGAAGTTGGAGGAATCCTTCGGATTGAAACGCCGCTGACCGTAAATCCAGCCATCATTATAATATTTTCGGAATGATAGATAAATCCCAAGCTTGTCCTTCCAGATGGGTAGAGGACCGCTCAGGTAGGCCTGAAGGTTGTAAATATCCTGTGGACGAATTTTTTCGATGTTATAGAACAGATTCTTATGACTGCTGAGGTAATCACCGGCGTAGAAGGTTCCTCCCCAAATCAGGCGACTCCCCGGGTCTTTCGTTACAACTTCTACTACACCTGACATCGCCTTCCCATATTCGGCATTGAAGGTACCGCTGATAAGCTTCAATTCCTGTATGGATTCCTGATTGATTTCAACGGCCATTTCTCCATTAAAAGGGTCGGTAACCGTTACCCCATCCACCATGAATGCGATTTCATTTGACCGTCCCCCGCGTACATGCAGCGCCCCCCGACTATCTTTCACAATACCGGCCTGCAGCTGAAGGATATCGCGAAAGCTTTCTACCGGCATCCTTTCAATTTCTTCCGCAGAAACTGAAGCTTCCGTCGCGGTAAGATCCTTTTGAATGAGCGGCTGTTCGGCCACAACGATGATACTCTTCTTGATATCAATGACGGTTGACTTAAGGCGGAAAATAATTTCCGTTGTACGGTCAACAAATACACGAACATTTTCCATGGTTACCGTCTGGTACCCCATCATCCTTGCCGAAACCCGGTAGCTGCCCGGAGGGACATTGATGATGAGGAATTCCCCCTTCATATCCGACGCCGCCCCCATGGTCGTTCCCTCTATGATGATATTGGCATAGGGAAGCGGCTCCCCGGTAGTCGCATCCATAACCTTCCCTATGATCTTCCCGGTCTGTCCGGTGATTCCCCATTCGGTCAGACCCAGCAGATACAATCCTGTGAACAGGAGGCAAATTAGCTGTTTCCAACCCATCCTCATCTGTCGCAAGCCGCCGTTTCCTTTACGTGATTCAATGGCTTCACGATAAGATCTACCGGCCTCATTCTCAAGCTTTTTCGTGCGTGTCAATTTCGCCCGGCCGCACTTCCTCGTCCGTCTGTGGATCAAAACAATCTAAATTCCGATCCTCATGAGCCGGGTTCCCTGACCGCACCCGCCCCCCACGACCCCATAAAGCCGCTGGGAGGCAAATCATGGACACGCTTCTCGTTTTTGAATAGCCACCGTTTATCCGTCATATTCGTTTTAGCGCCCATCATTCCGGACACATCCGCTTCTGTCCGGCCGGAGAAATTTCTCCGAAAATAGCTCCTCGCAAAAAGAAACATTCCTGCCCTCGAATTCTGGCAAACAATGCGCGAAATGTTGTAACAAAAATGAAGGGGCGGGCATTTCCCCGCCCCTTCGGCTCACGCTATTTCATCAGAACCATCTTCTTGACCTGAGTGAAATTCGGTGTGGTAATTTTATAGAAATACACGCCGCTCGTCACGGCCCGGCCCCGGCTGTCGGTGCCGTTCCACATGAGGGTGTGGCGTCCCATCTCGTACACTTTGCTGTCGACCAGAGTCATGACTTTCTTGCCCAGTACATCATAGATCTCCACAGTTACCCGGTCGCGTGAAGGCAACTCAAAGTAGATGGTTGTGGAAGGATTGAACGGATTCGGATAGTTCTGGCCCAGCCGATATTGGGTGATCATTCCGGCAGGGGAACTCTCTTCCACTCCTACAGTGTAATCAGTTGACAACACCAGATCTCGATAAAGGTAATACTTCTCGAAGTTCTTATCAGCCCACTGTGTTCCCCACCAGTTGGGTGCATAGTCAGAAATATCGGGGTCGAATGCATCCGCAGAGGCATAGTCCATATCCCAGACCACCAAGCTGATTTTGACCGTATCTCCCTCCTGATAGCCGAAATAATCGGTGCGTATCAGCACTTCGAGCGAGTAGCCGGCATCTGGACCATTGGTTTCCGTATGGGTTATTGTTCCGTCGGGTTCATAAGAGGCACCTTCGGCAGCGCCCGTAGGCACATTCGCATTGGTTTCAAAGCTGATTCCCGCACCCTGGGTGGGATCGAAATACATTGCCTTGATCTCCAGCCGTTCGCCTGGATCGGGTATGACCCCTTTGAAAGTCATCCAGATGAAAAGGCCATCGGCTTCCCATCCGGGTGACCATTTGCAGACGGACTGGTCATTGGATACCATCCCGATGTAGAGATCGGTACCTTTGTGGGCAAATTTGATGACCGCCCGGCTGGTGTCGGTGTACTGATTGTTGGGATTGCCCCACTGCATGTACCATCCAGCCGTGCTGGACGGGGATCCCTTTGAAATGACCAGCGAATCCGCTTTGGTCCAGAAACTCTCAGTTAGCTGACCGTCCAGCGTCAGGGCTTCATCCGTCTTCACCGCCACTTTCAGAGGAGGATCGCCCAGGCGAAGAATCCGCATTTCAGGACCCCATTCGCTCCCCCACCACATTTTATGATAGGATCCAACGCTCCAGAGCTGGCCGTCCTCGCCCGTGTAGCCATCTGGATCAAAAATGTTGATCAAAACCGGAATATCAGCATATGGGTCGGTATAGCCCAGTTGATCCAGGTGAATTACCATCTCCGCGGTATAGCCGGAATCCGGTGCCGTTGTATCGTTTACCACGGTCCCGGGCCGCTTCCACGCGGCGGCTTCACCGGAATTGGGATAGGCAGCAGGAAGCTCAAAGTGAATATCGGGATCTGTGCCGGCAAGGTTAAAATACAGCTTGTATTCATGCACATTCCCATCCGCGTCTTTGATCTTCATAAACAGGCCGTCCCCCTCCCAGCTGCCATCAAACCGACAAACGGAACGGTCATCAGATTGCAGAGAAATGTATAGATCCAGTCCGCGGTGCAAAAACTTCACAATCGTTGTGGTAGTATCCGTATACGGTCCCTGGACCAGGGCTTCGCCCGTTACACCATATTCCACATCGCCAGGCTGAAAGTTGGACCGGAAGACAAGATGATCGAACCGGCGCTGCCAGTCCGTTTCATCCAGCTTTCCATCAATGGTGATCGGTTGCTCGGCAGTCTGCACCAGTATGAAAGGCGGATCTACATGACCGGGCTTTGGCGGTGTCACCGCTTCTTTGCCCGTTCCNGAAACGGATATGACCAGCTGTCCGGCGTTGCTTTCGATGGTNATNTTACCGGAATACGTTNCCGNTGCCGTTGGTAAAAAGGAAATCTTAATGGAAGCCTTGCCTCCTGGCGGAACGCTGAAAGTGGTTTTGTCCACGGAAAACGCATCGTTGTCGCTGGTCACATTTGTAACATTCAGGGTTCCATCCCCGCCATTCGTAATCGTTACGGTCGCGTTCGCTTTTGAATTAACCGTGACCTCTCCGAATTCAATGGAGTCCTTATCCACGGCAATCTGAGGCACTCCCAAGCTCGTCTTGTTAGAAAGAATTACGCCGCGGTAGAGATAGTATTTTTCGAAATTGGTGTCGGCCCACTGGGTTCCCCACCAGTTGGGCGCGTAGTCGGAGATATTGGGATCATATGCGTCTGCCGAGGCGTAATCCATATCCCAGATCACCGCACTCAGCATTACGGTGTCGCCATCACTGTATCCAAAGAGGTCGGTATGGACCACCACTTCCAGCGAGTATCCGGCATCGGCGCCGTTGGTTTCCGTATGGGTCACTGTCCCCGGGGGTTCGTAGGAGGCCGCCTCTGCGCCTCCGGTTGGAACATTGGCATTGGTCTCAAAACGGATCCCCGCCCCCTGGGTATCATCAAAGTACATGGCCTTGATTTCCAGACGTTCATGCGGCTGCGGGATGAATCCTTTCATTGTCATCCACAGGAAGAGGCCATCGGCCTCCCATCCCGGTGACCATTTGCACACAGAAGAATCATTGGAGGTTACACCGATATATAAATCGGTACCGTTATGAACAAAGCGCACCACGGCGCGGCTAACATCGGTGTATTGATTATTGGGATTTCCCCACTGCATATACCAGCCAGCTGTTGCGGAATTTGAACCCTTCATGATCACGATGGAATCAGCATTTGCCCAGAAAGGCTCATTGAGCTGGCCATCAAGCGTAATTGTTTGATCGGT
>MTOL01000408.1 GCA_002011685.1 Deferribacteres bacterium JdFR-76 | reverse complement strand
CGATTTTGTTTTTGCCCAGAGCCAGGCTCAGGCGTACCGCTGGATGGAAGAGCAGTATCCTGAAATTTTTGCTGGCATCCGCCAGCGGGTTAAGGAAGGGCGCTGGGAAATTACAGGCGGAATGGTGGTAGAACCGGATTGCAATCTGATTGGGGGAGAATCTTGGGTGCGGCAGCTCCTTTACGGAAAGCTGTATTTTGCCGAGAAATTCGGGACCGATGTTACCCTGGGGTGGAATCCGGATTCTTTCGGCTATAACTGGAACATGCCTCAATTTTTGCGCAAAAGCGGAATTACCGCCTTTATTACGCAAAAAATCAGCTGGAACGACACCAACCGGTTTCCGTATCACCTTTTCTGGTGGGTTGGTGCCGATGGTTCGCGGGTATTGACGTATTTCCCCTATACCGGGTATGTGGGCCGGCTGCGGATCAAGGAAATCACATCGGCCATCCGGCAAAATGAGCTGAACACCGGACGGAAAGATGTACTCGTCCTTTTTGGTTTTGGCGATCATGGCGGGGGGCCTGAAAAGCAGATGCTGGAAAGTTACCTGAAATATAAGAAAGCGACCGTATTTCCGAATATCCAGTTTATCCGTGCACACGATTACATTGCCAGGCTGATGTCTGAAGACCTCAGCAATCTTCCGGAATGGCGGGACGAGCTTTACCTGGAATATCACCGGGGGACGTACACCACCCAGGCGGCTGTCAAGGCAGCCAACCGCAAATCGGAAATATTGCTGGCCAATGCGGAAAAAGTGGCCGCCTTGATGGGCCAATTTGGAGCACCTTACCCGCAGGAAGTTCTGCGGGAAAACTGGTGGAAGGTGCTTTTCAATCAGTTCCATGACATTTTGCCAGGTTCAGGGATTGCTCCGATTTACCGGGATGCGCTGGAGGATTACCGCAATGTCTTCACCAGCGTGAATGGAATACTGGTTTCTTCCCTGCGGTTGCTAGCCTCTCAGGTTAAGATTTCGCCCGGGATGCCGCAGGAGCGTTTTTTGCTGGTATTCAACCCGCTGAACTGGCCACGCACGGATGTGGTGTACCTTCCTCTTCCTGGAGCGTCCGGGGTCGAAATTTTGACCGCCGAAGGCAACCCGGTTGCCAGCCAGATCCTGGCCGACGAGACAGGCCGCTGGGTTGTCTTTGTTGCGGAAGATGTGCCCTCTTTTGGATATGCCGTTTTCCGGGTCCGAAACGTTGCCAAGGTTGCGCCCGCAAAAGTGAATCCGGAACGGAATATCGTAGAAGGTCGGTATTTCCGGCTTGAGGTGGACCGCAAGTCTGGAAATATCCGCTCCATCTATGACAAAGTAAACGCGCGGGAGGTTCTGGATGGATCGGGGGAAGGGAATTTGATTCACCTGTATGAAGACAAACCGAAACAGTGGGATGCATGGAATATCGGGTATACGGGAAAAGATTGGAAACTGAACCGGGCGGATGAGGTGCGCCTGCTGGATGATGGTCCTGTTTTCGCCCGAATCCGCGTCAGGAAGTCGTTTCTGGGGCCAGCAAAACAGCGGTACGCGCCTACGAAGGATTTCCCATCTTCGTTTTTTATCCAGGATATTATCCTCTACAAGAACCTGCCCTATATTGAGGTCCGCATGCAGATCGACTGGTGGGAAGAGCATGTCCTGGCGAAGCTGGAAATACCGGTGAATGTTCAGGCCGACAGTGCCACATACGAGATTCCCAATGCGGCCATCCGGCGGCCGACAACTATGAACAATTCGTGGGAGCGGGCGAGGTTTGAGGTGCCTGCACTCCGCTGGATTGATTTGAGTGATGGTTCTTACGGCGTTAGTCTAATCACCGATAGCAAATATGGATACGACATTCACGGCAACCGGATGCGCATCACACTGCTGCGGTCGCCTTCCTCTCCGGATCCAACGGCCGACCGTGGGAAGCATACTTTCCGGTATGCCATTTATCCGCATGCAGGAGACTGGCGAACAGCCGGGACCGTGCGGCTCGGTCATCAGTTCAACAATGCGCTGCTGATTCAGCCCTTTTCAAGGGGCAAAGGCGGCTGGCCCGTGCGGCGTTCTTTTGTGACAATGGATGCAGATAACGTGGTTCTGGATGCCCTGAAAAAACCGGAAACCGGCAATGGATGGATTTTCCGCTTCTACGAAGCCCATGGTACGGAAGCCGGAGTAGAATGCGAGCTGTGGGGTGATATCCGCCAGGCTGTGGAGACCGATTTTCTGGAACATGAGCAGGGACCCGTCGAGTGGAAAGGGAAAAAACTGCACTTGAAGTTCTCACCTTTTGAGACCAAAACGGTTCGGGTGATTTTTGAGGAGGAGGTCAACCGATGGTAAAGCTGTTGCGAAAGCTGGCTCTTGCTTCCGGCTGGCTTTTGCTGTGTGTCCGGGCACTCTCAGCCCAGGTTCCCTTCTCCCTGGATGTGGATGGATACATTCACAGCTGGATTGTGCGGGGCCCATTTCCTGCCCGGCAGCCGGAAGACATTCACGTCGATTTTCTGACGGCCCTTGGTGGTGAAAGTGCCGTTTTGGGATGGAATGAAGTAGATTCCGTACACTGGGGATCGCCTGTGCAACAGAGTAAGAACTTCTGGCAGGGAGTGATCACAGAAGGGATTGTTCTGTCCTTTCACCGGTTTCTTCAGCCGGCGGAATTTGGAGTGGCATATGCGGCCGTTTGGCTGCGTAGCCCGCGGCGGCAGTCTGCCGTGTTAAAAGTTGGCAGCGACGACGGGGTACAGATCTGGCTGAATGGGAAAAAAATTCACGAGAATCCCGTTTACCGGAGCTGGGAGCCGGATGCCGATGAAATTCCCGTTCAGCTGAAAGCAGGTGATAACTTCCTTCTGGCAAAAGTGAGCCAGGGCAGGGGAGGCTGGCAACTTTCCGTTCGCCTCTGCAGCTCAGATGGGGAACCGCTCCGCGGTGTGCGTGTTCTTCTGCCCGGAAATCTGACCAGCCAGATAAAATTGCAAGCTATCCGCAAAAGCCTCCGTTTGCGGCTGGAAGCCCGCTATTCGGACAAGAAACCGGTTCTTGTGGCCGTTTTGCGTTATTCACCCGTCTTACAGGATCTTCCATGGGATCTCCGGCTGAAAGGAGCAATTTATCGGGGGAACAGGAAGATCCTGGACAATGTGCTGAGGTTCTCGTGGAACGCCACAAAACCTGTTCATTTTGTTCGGCCTGTGCCTGCTCCGGAAAAACCGGGAATCTATGAACTGAAACCGCGTCTTGAGCTGAACGGGAATTCGGTGGATCTGGAGGGGATTCTATTCTTCTGGTAGCTGGAGAGCGGTAGACATGGAACCCTTCAGTGGTCTGGTTTTAAGTGATTTGATGGGGGAAAGGAGCTCCTGATTTTCCGGTGTTGCTGATAGGTCCGCACCGGGAAACGTGCCGTCTGTAAGAAGAGTTTCGGTGATTTTTTTGAGTGATTAAACGGCGGGGAGGTCCCTTGTTCCAGCGGAATGTTTCATTTATGACATATTTGGCCCGGGTTGGTGTGTCTAATGTTGCACACTTGGTCGAATGCGAACGGGCCATCTTCATGAGCCTCAGTGGATTCTGCAGGTCTTTCCCGAGATAATTCTGGAATGTTATTTGCTTTTTTTAAAGCGATATTCTGTCCAATACCACACAGGGGGCTACTGCATGTAAGGAACAGGTTGTTTGTGGTATAAAGGATCAGTAAGATGCGTTTACCAGGGGTGCAGTTTCGGGCAAAAATTGGAAAGTTATCCGGGGTTGGAAAAAAGGTTTTTTTCTCCCAAATGAATTATGCAATTGCTTGAACCGATCGCACGGTGTAAATTAGATAAAAGAAACGCAGAATAAAAGATAATCCGAGGGGGGAACGGTGTGGGTTTGTTTCGAAAAATTTATCTTCCTCAATTGTGCGTCATGGAATGGGAAAATTTCTCTGCCCTGCAAGGAGGTTTCCCTGGTGCTCTGAGTCCATTTTGGGTTTGGGGAGGAGGCAGAGAGGGCTTCTTGGGGAGTGAATAAGGCGGAATGCGTGAAGAAATTGGTTGTGCCAATTTTGTCTGTCATCACCAAAGATGGAGGGCCTGTGTCATGGCGAAAAGAATGGCTGTTTTTCTGCTTTCCCTTGTAGTGTTGTCGTGTGCATCTTCTTCGGAAATGGGGGGACTGAAGGTTGTGGAGGAAAGTTCAAAAAAACCGGACTGGGTCAAGTCTGACAGAGAATTTTTTGAAAAGGAGGACATGTTTTATTTCCGGGGAATGGTGTCGGATCGGTATGATCTGGCTTTGGCGAAGAGGGAGGCGAAGGCTGAGGCGGTGAAAAACATTGCCGAAAAGATTGCCATGCGGGTGCGGGATGAATTCCGCACGGCAACCGAGGGAGTGAATGTTTCGCAGGAGGCGATCTCGCAGTTCGTTTCGGATGCAGTTTCCTGGATTACGGATAATCTTAACGTTTTCGGGTTGACACCGGAGAGGGTCTACTGGAGGAAGGTCAGAAGGATGGAGCAGGGTGAATATAAATACACCTACGACGTTTTTGTTCTGGTGAGTCTTCCAAAACAGGATTATATCCGTTCCAGGAATATGGCAATCCGGCAGCTGATGGAACGGTACCGCAAGCAGGGGCAGGAGGATGCCCGGAAGACGGCAGAGGCCGTGTTTCAGCGTTTGATTGGCGATGATAAGAGGTAGCTGAACCGCAAAAGGCGGTGGAGAAACAGGACTCTGGCTAGATGATTGCTTTTTTCGGTGCCAAGTTTGTACGCCTGGACGAATTTTCTGTGCAGAAAACAGGGTGCTTTGGGAAATAAGATTTGTCCAATTGACAATTTTGAAGAGGAACGGTAAACAAAGGACCGGGGGGATGGAAAAGATTTTAAAAAATGGCAAAAAGGAGCTATAACCAATCTCGGGTGGGGAAAAATGAGAAAAATCGCAAGTGGGTTTGTCGTTTTGACCGTGTTTGCGCTGCTTGTTCATACGGGTTGTGCGCCGGTGATTGGGACATCTCAGCTTGTGTATCGTTCGGCACCTGAAAAGCCGCACTGGATCCGGGTGATCCCTCAGAGCCGCACTTACCAGTATTTTGTGGGAATCAGCGACAATTATCCAACGCTGGACGAGGCGAAAAGGCACGCCATTCTGGACGCCCTGGAGGAAGCCGTTGCGCAGAAAGGGGTGGAAGTGTCGGTGAAATTCCAAAAACTGGCCACTGAAGAGCAACGGTACATCAGGGAGACTGTGGATCTAAAAGGGATCTATCAGCTGGGACTCGAAAGGGTGGCCTGGTATTATGAGGAGTGGGAACAGTATGTGCGGGGTGGCAAACGGAATTTTTTTCGCGCTTTTGTATTGATGCGCAGCCGGAAACTGAAGCCATCCAATATTTTTGTGGCGGGTTTCCGGGCATTGGGGCAGCGCCTGGATGCGGTCTGGCATTCTCTTCTTCTCCCGGGGTGGGGGCAAAAACGCTACGGCAAAAAGGGAAAGTTTCTTTACTTTTTTTATACCACATTCCTTTCTGGAAGTGCCTGGCTGGCCAGCTCCATTCACTATGAAAACTATCAGCAAAAGCGTTCGGATTTAGAGAGAGAACTGGAGCAAGCGGTGAGCGAAGCGGAGCAGAGGCAAATACTGGAGGATCTAAACGATCTGGATCGCAAAATAAGGGATACAAAAAAGATCCAGAAGGTGGCATCCGTGCTAACGGTGAGCTTTTATACGCTGAATCTTCTGGATGCCCTCATATTTGGCCCACCTTCCTACCGTTCCTATGCAGGAATGAGGGTGGAACCGAAATTAATGGTATCCGACCCATCCCAAAAGCCCATTTTGGGCTTAAGCATAATTTATCATTTTCCTGTTGATGGGGGGCCTTTCTGAGTCCTTTTGATGCGGGAACCGGATGTCGTTGTGGGTTCCTCGTGAAATAGGATCAAAAGCAAAGTTTTTTGGCAGAGGGTGAATTGGGACTGGATGTAATAGGAATGTTTCCCATTTGGGAGGGCTTCCCAAAAAAATTCTTTGCCGTTCGGTGGGTTCCCCGTTTTGTGAAAAGCTAATTTTTTCCGTTTTTTTCCTTTTCATTGATTTGTGTTTGCTGGGCAATCTTTTGAGGTTCTTCTGGGATGAATAACGTGTCCGCCATGCTTTGAAAAATGTAGATTACGTCGTAAAAAGTGGTGTCTGTTTCTACAAATTTTTCTTCTCGAATTATATTAACGACGTCATAAGTTATGACTGTGTCTGGAAGGGGAGGCGGGGGTGGNGTATAGATTAGTGCACGGGGGTTGTAGTCCCAGATCTGAAACCGAAAGGATGTGGAATCCTGGGAGAACCGCAATTGAATGGGGTAATCTTTGTAGTTGCGCTGTATGGTGCGCAACAGGTCGGCCAGGATTGCATTTTGCGCTTTATTTGTGGGCGAATTATCAAAAAAGCTGGGATCGCGGATTTCACTGTCCTTTTCAAACTCTGCCTTGAATTTCCATTCACCCGCTACTGAAAGTGCTGCTTCTGAAGTCGGGGCTGTATAGACCTTTCGTGAAGGATAGGTGATGATGATGTCGTCCTGCCCGAAGCCATTTCTTGATATGTCCACAACGTCGATAGCTACGACATTTTCCTCCGTAATAAAAAACTCTTCCAGAAAGAACTGAATCAAGCTTGAATCTGTTATATGGGCATAGGGGATTTCCATTTGATTCAATTTTACCCCCTTTTTTTGCGCAAAAAGGATCTCAGAATTTCCGCAAAAGATAAACACAACGGAGATAAGATGCAGGAGGATCGTAAAACGGCAGTTGAATTTTTTCCTCATTTTACATTTCTCCATAGTATGTAATATTCACGCGCTTTATCAAATGCACCAATTTGTTTATAAAGCTGAGCCAGCAGTGAAAAAAGCTGTTTCTTCTCCCTGAGGCTGAGTTGATTTTCTAAGGAGCGTGCTTTCTCACAGAATGCAATGGCATTTTGAGGGTCATTTTTGGAGAAAACTCCAATTTGAAGGAGAGCTTTTGCTTGTCCGCTCCATTGCAGTTGAGCCGATTTGTAGAAATAGGTGAAAGCCATCTTTCTACTTTTTTTTCGCAAATAATGGGCACCCAAATTGTAAAGCATGGTGCCGTACGCATTTATGTATCTTTTTTTCAACGAATCTGGATAAGAAGCATTTTCCGGTGGGGCAATTTGAAGAGTAGCGGTGGAATCTTCTATGGTTCGTTCGGAATATAGATATCGTTCAACAATTCTTTGCAGGCGACGAATTGCCGATTGTTTTTGAGCTTCGCCTTCGAAATTAAATTCGATGAGTGCCAGCCGCCATTGGATTTCATCTTTCGCTCGTTGAGTCCGGAGATGTTTGAGCAATTGTCTATACGCATTGGCTGCCTCTTCGAATTGTTGCTGATCTTCCAGTTGAAAGATTCGATCTCTTTCTTCGGAGGCGGCGATGTTGCCATCGTCCCAGTTGATCCAGTCGATGACGCTCTGCACGGTTTTCCTGGAATTTTCATTTTCTGCGAGTTGCAGAGCACGTTTCAGGTGCCGAAGAGCCAATTCTGCCTGGCGCAAATTTGTGGCGTTGTAGCCCTGATAATAGACATACTGAAACCACGCGCTCGTATCTATTTGTGTAATGGACGTATCGGCTGGGGGAAACTGCAAATCGGCCGTTGCCAGCAGTACCCGCTCGGCTTCTTTGAACGAATTATATGATTTCTGCCATTCTTTCATCGCGAAATAAACTTCGCCGAGTTTGGCAAACAGGGAATGTTCTCCGCGGATAATTCGTGTTAGCCTTTCAAGGATCTGTGCCACACGTTCGAGGTTTCCTTGTCTCCCAAGTCGAACTGCCTGTAACTGGTATACATAGGCGAGATAATTTTTTGCGTCGTTATCGTATGGGTTGTATTGAATGGCTTTTTCAAAAGATTCTTGTGCAAGATCAAGCAATCTAGCTTGTTCCGACAAAAGCCTGTTGAATTCAACAGAATCTGCTGGCGTTTTTTCCTTTAGGGCGAGAATTTCTTTTAAAGTGAGGGCACCCTTATTGTATGCCTCAAGGAAACGTATGGAGTCGTCCCGGGTGACAATCTTTTCTCCGGCTTTCATGGTCAAATACTTCCAAAGGGAGTCACCTTTCTCAATATAGTCAACCCCCTGTTTTTTTAGAGAATCTGCTTTCTCTTCTTTTTCAAAAGAGACAAAAAGATTTGAGGCCAGAGAGTCAGCCTCAATTGCCGTGGCGGAATCTACTCCAGCCGGAATCATCAATCCGCGTTCTTCGTATTCATGATCTTTTACAAATTGCCTGCCTCCGGAGCAGGCAACAAAATATATCGTTCCTGCGCCAAGCAGGATCAAATAGAAAATATTTCTGTAACTATGATTCATGCTTAACCTCCTCCTTTACGGAATTCCACCAGGAGAGAAAGATCTGGTAAAATTCTTTTGTGCGCTGGTCGGATAACTTTTCTTGAGAAGTATTGCAGGCGACAAGTTTTGTCATGGAAGAGTCCGCGTAGGTTGCAGTTCCTACACGTAGGTAATGGCTTCTTTTCTTGAATCCGCTGTCTATGAGGTATGTTAATCGGTTTCCCTCTACCAGAACAATATGGACCTCGTATAGGCTTTCAATTACTTTTAGAAAAAGGGTGAAACTTCTGTTTCCTGAATGAAATTGTACCACGGAACGCAAAGCATCTTTTTCTCTTTCTGACTGGCGCGTAAGACTCATAATAGCGGGTGGGTGGGGTTTGGGGTGTTTTTTGATCCACTCGACCAGGGCTTTAAAGATAGGGCTGAAATCGGAATAATTTTTTCCCAGTTTGGAGATGTCAATCAGCGAGATTTCTTTGCCTGGAAGTCCAGCGTTTTTCCCTTTGAGTCCCGTCAAAAGTCGTCCAGTTTTACCAATGCTTGCCAGTTTGCCTGCCGAAGCATCGATTCCTGCATCGGCTATTTTTATCTGGATGTTTCCTCCCGTTTTGTTGTTGCTTTTGCCCATTCCTGGGATTGGCAAGGATGGACCTTCTCCTTTTAGCGTAGGAGATTGTGAAAGCTCAGGGAGTAACTCGTCCAGCTTAATTTTTTGCATCGCTGGATTCGCAGATGGCGTCTTGGTGGGGGCAGATATGGGAGTTTTTGGAGTTAAATCCACTTTCAGGACATCTTTCAACTTTGCAATATCCAGTTCAATTTTCTCCGGCATGGGCGTAGTAGGAGTACTTTCGGCTTTTGGTTTTTCTGCTTCTTCAGTGCGATTCTCTTCCGGCGCAGAAATGGGTTTTGGTTTAGGGAGCGGGGTAAATTTGAACCATTCCAGTTTTTCATAAATTTCCATTTTATGGTAAGGCGTTTTCACAGCCCATTGGGCCATAATAATGTAACTAACAATCAGAATTGTTGTAGTTATTGCCAGAGCAACCAGTTTGCTCGGTTTTTTTTGAGGATGTGCAAGCTCTATCATCTCGAAAGTGTTCTCCGTTACAATTCTGTCCGTTCCGCCTTTTTGGCTGGAGCCCGGTGTGGATGCTGGCTACAGCTCGAGCGCTTTATTGGCGATATTCTTCAAAATCTGATTTTTCTGGCAGAGATCAAGCACATCGACAAGGAATTGCATTGTCGCATCAGGCTCGGGCTCAATCAGCATCACGAGTATTTTCCCCTGTCTTTTGAAATTGTTCCTGAGTCGAATCATTCTGGTTTCCAATGTCTTCAGGCGCAAATTTTTCCATTCTGTTGGGCTATGCCCCGGGTCCAGGATGGAAACGCGATTGTTTTTATGAAGGACCAGGTAATAGACCACATATTGTCTGTTTATATCTTCCTTTCTATTTGAGGGACTTGGCAGTTTAATTTGAGCACGAATGTTAATGTCGCTGATACAGACGAAGCCCAGCAAAATGATAAGACCAACGTCAATCAACCGAATCAATAAACCTCTTTGTTGCATCATTGGTTTTCTCCTTAGAAGGCCGTCTTCAAGCGGACGTCAATACCTTTTGGAATATCCAGGGCATCGCACAATGCAGCGGCTTCTATGGTGTGGCGAACGGGTGTATTCCAATTTGCCCTGTATCGGATACGTATTGCAATTCCTCGGGCGCCATAGAATCTTTTTTTCCGCAAAATGTACCTCTTCAAATCCTGGATGTTCGTAATGATTTTCTGTTCATTCTCGACAAGGAACAGACCATTTTGAGTAATCCCTATGAAAATCACAGTTTCTTTGTCCGGATAAGAAGGCGGTGTTTCGGAACTGATGGGGAGCTTAATTCTGGATTGCTCACTTACTTCAGAAATTGATATAAAGCCAAATAACAAAATAAGAACAACGTCCACGAACCGCAAAAGTAGCCCGCCTTTACTCATAATTTTTCCCGTTATCTAAACCGTTATTGTTGCCTGTTTTTCAGAAAGGTCTACATTAATCCTCTTGAGCGAACAGCTCGAAATTTTCTTTTAGATCTGTGTTCTCCACGGAACATTCGACCAAGATTAGACCAGGCTTTTGGCCAATGGTAAATTCTGTTTCGGCTATGCCATTTTCATCTGTCCTTACGGCTTTTTCGTTTGTCTCTCCATCAAAGAAGCCTTCTCCTTTGGCAGATTTGAACCAGCATTGCACATCTGGAATGGGGTTATCATAGCGGTCCGCGACTGATACTCTCAATTTTTTAGGAAGTGTGACGCCGATNTTGCCGCTCTGGTGATTTCCAGAAAGGATGCTCAGTTTTGCGGGAGAATCTGGTACCAAATGTGTTCGAAGAGTTTGTTCTAATTTGCTATTCTCACCTGTTTTTACAAGACAAACCAGCTCTCCCGTTTGCTTTCCTGGAACGAGTTCGAACGCAACGGTTCCTTTTTGTCCTGTTGTTCCTGACCAACGCTTCTCGCCAAAGATCTTTCCATCGCCCGACAGGATTTCAACCCGAACCTCGACGCCAGCCAGCGGGTGACCATCATCGTCTTTCACCTGGCAAATGCATTGAATGGCGCTATTTCCCACTTTAATTTTTGGCGGTATTGCCCGAATGAAATGGATTTCAGCCGGATGGGATGATTCCTTAGCAGGTTCCTCTTCTTTCGTTTTTTTTGGGTGATCTCCAATTTGACTGCGCGAGTTTAGCGTTTGAGGTAAGGATAAGGTTTGCTGAACGCTTTCGGGAACATGAGCAGTTGTCTCTGTCAGTTGTTCAGTGTGGTATTTCAGTTCCAGAAGGCGAAAGCGCAATTCTTCTGATTTTCCAGCGACACGGTCCAGGGTTTTTTGAAAAAGGGAATATACTTCGGTAGCACTCAGGTTAAGGATAATACTCACAATAAGTCCCAGCAATGTCGTAAGAAGTGCGATGCCCATGCCGTTTAAGATCATTTGTTTGTCGAGATTCCCTGTGAAAAAAGTAAGAAACATCCCCCAAACCGTGCCAAGGAGTCCCAAGGCTCCTGCTGTATCGGATAGAAACGAGAGTCTGGTTTGAAATGTTTGAAACCGGTCCTGTTCATATTTCAGGTAGGTGGAAATTTCTTCGCTCAAATTTGCAACCGCACCGGTCGATTGATAGATATTCAGGAGCGCTGCAAGAACCCTCGAAAGAATATTCTGTGGCTGACCTTCGATGGTGGATGAGATTTCTCGGATGGATAGTTTCCTAAAATTTACTTTGAAAAGTTCAGCCGCCCTTTTCTTCTCAATGTAGAGCTCTATAAGCTTCCAGAACACAAGGAAAATACCCAGAACAAATACGGCAAATATGGCCCAGCGCAATCCTCCTGCTTTTTCAGTAAGCTGCCAGAAAGTTCCGAGGTTTGTAATTTGCGTCGTTTGGTTGTTCTGCGGGGTTTGTTGTGGCTGGGTAAGGCGAACCATCTCCGCATTTGTTATAGTCCAAATCATTAGAATGGTGCCCACAAGAATCAAGAAAAGAATAAGCCGATTTCCCTTTTTCGCTTTCATTTTCTACCTCACAGCTATTTTCTGAAAAAGACCCGTACTTCACCTGAGGGGATTTTTTCGATTTTCTTAGGATCTTTTGTGACCAAAACGTGCAGTGACCGTTTCTTTTTGCGCACATAGAGTTTTTGCGGTGGGGATGTTACAATTTTCCCTTCGCTGTTTTTCCACTGCAGAAAGTACTTATAAATACCCGGGCGGATGAGGTTTCCGTTGTCATCGAGCAGGTTCCAATAAAGCCGTGCGAGGCCTGATATCCCCACGATTCTCCGAATGGGTTTTTCCATTAAATCGGTGATGATTAATTCCCAATTTTGTCGTTTGCTGGTGGTGCGCCCATCAAATATTTCAAACCACAATGTATCAGGATTGGCCTTTACATAGCGTTCAATTCTCCGGATATTTTTCCGTCCCAGCTTTTCAAAGAAACGGAGGCTATCTTGTATAGAGGAGAAAACCGGTTTGACGAGCTGGATATTTTTAACATCTTTCCGGCGAGGAGCCAGATATTGTTTTTTTACCTGAGCAGCCCGATAAACGAATGGGGATGCAGCGACAAGGTATACATTGAGAGAAGTGTCCGATTGGATTTTTTGTGAAAGAATTTGAAAGGTGCGGTCATATTCGGGAGATGTGGCTTTTCCCATTTTTTCGATCCGCATTTTAGGCAGTTGCAATGAATCGATTTCAAAATAGGCCGGGCGGAGTTCCATTCTTACGTCGCCTTCCGCGATGTCGGCCGGAGTCAGGTTCGCAATGATTTCTTGCGTGACTGTCTGATCGAAGTCGCGAATAATTTCCCGCTCAAACAGGCTCACCGAAGTTTGCGCGGGGATTGCCAGCATCGATCCTCCGGTTTCGTTTAGCTGGGCCGATACGGGAAGAATGACATCATCGATACGAAACAGAGGTGGAGGTGGAAGACCTTTCAGTTTGCGGAAATCCCAGATGATAGCAAATCGATGACTTCCTTTCAATACGTTCTGCCCAGCTTTTGTGATGGGTAAATTATAGGAATAGCTTAGCCGTAATCCCTTGAAAATGGGAAAAAGAATATCGAGGTTTGGAGTAGATAGGTTTGGGCTGTATCCAAATCGGAAGAATGTTCCATAGGGTGTTGACATTTCCAGCGCAATTTGATACCGAAACTGATCGTTTTTCTTCTCAAATTCNGCCAGCAGCCGCAGNAAATTGTATCTGAGAGCCATCCCTGCAAAGATTCCTTTTCGAGCCCGAAAACTCTGATCGTTGAGAGAAAGGGGCGGTTCGTTGATATCACGAACTCCCGCCGTCAGAAAAACATGTTCATTTAGATTAAAAGCGATCCCGGCATCAAATGTGGGGGTAGTTCGGGACGTCCGGGTTTTAAAAACCGGATCGGAAGGATCGTCCAGCCACACTGGGTCCAAGGAATATCCCATTTGCCGCAAGATGAGGGATGTTCCTATACTGATTTTGTGAAAGAGACGGTAGCTAAGCACTGCTCCTATATGTCTTTTGTAAAAAAGGGGGCTCTGAAAACCCGAGTAGTAGGCTCCAATGCCAAGGTTCTTGAAAAAGAATGGTTGTGAGATTCCGATATAGATTTGAGCGAACTGGGAATTGGAGGAAACAAATCCAAGGTGGTACATGCTGTAGGACGTAACTAGGTTTGGATACTGAAAAGAAAGAATCGACGGGTTTGCTGTGACAGCCTGCGGAGAAAAATCATCCACAACAAACCCTTGCCTCAGATTTTGAGCCTGGATAGGCCCAATAAAAAGGATACTGAGGAAAATGCCCGTCCAAAATTTCTTTGTGTTTTTTTTCATCATTCTTCCGATCCTTATCTTGCCAAAACCACGTATCCATTTGCCAGAGCGTTGTTTCCATCAAAAAACTGATAGAGGTACACTCCGGGAGGCTGAGGGTTATTCCGTTCATCTTTTCCATCCCAGAAAAAGAATGTTCCTGAAGGTTTGTTGAGCGTAATGATCGGCCGTCCTTCAAAATCCCAGATTCTTATTTTGGGTGAAAATACTGTAAATTCTCTAAAATCAAACATGACATGGTCGTTATAGCCATCATTATTGGGGGTAAAAGGATTTGGGTGAACGTAAAGTTTGCCCGGTTTTACGTCGATATGTAGCGTACTTGTATTGTTATTTTCATCTTTTTCTTCGATTTCATTTTCCTTATCGATCCACAGGGTAAGTGTTGTCATCCCTAATTTGGATAGAATAAGCTGTGGCTGCCAAACGATTTCTTCCGAAAGTCCTATGGCCGGAATGGTTGTGTCAGCCAAAACTGTTTGCTGGGTAGATATGGTTATATGAAAAGGCTGATGAACCGGTGCTTCGGTGTTTGAGATGACGGCCTTAACATGGAATGGACGAAATTTGTAAGTGTAGGAACTGTCCGAAGAAAATTCGACCACGTGAAGATCTGGTAGTCTTTTATTGACTTTAATGTGCACAGTAAGTGCATCACTTAATGGCGGAGATTCGTAGGCTTCTCGCACCGTGAATACGATGGTGTATTGTCCTGCTTGTCCAAAATCGGGGATCCATTCGAACCTCATCTGGTTCTTTGCAATGGGGTTTAGCTGTGCTCCCTCCGGCAAAGTTGAACTTAGGAAAATGAGAGTACTATCTTCCGGGTCGTATGCGGTCAGATCAAATGCTACTTGTGTTTGTTCTTCGAGGACGAATTGGGTTTGGTTCGGCCGAATTTTCAATACCGGTGGGTCGTTTACGGGGGTAACCAGTACAGTTACTTCTATAGTATCGTTCAGAAAACCGTCACTCACGACGGCGGCAAACAAGGTGTCCAAGTCTCCTTCTCTCGGGGTCCCCTCAAGGATCCATTTATTTTGTGGGGTAGGCATCAGCCATTTTGGGAGATATAGATATTCTATGCGCAGAGAATCATTATCGGGATCCTCTGCCGTTACCTGATATTGCAGATTCTGGTCTTCGGTTGCATAGATTGTATCAGGAGACGTTATGACCGGCGGTTTCTCGGAACCCTCTCCTTTTAGATAAACAGAAATTTCCGGTCTTAAGGGATCATTTGTCTCAAAAAGAACGGTAGAAAAATACGTCTTAAATAAAGTTGGGGAAAATTCGAAGATGGGAAGAGCTATCGTTTCTTTTGGGCCGATGGTTACCAATGAGCTGTCTATAATCCTGAAACCATCCTGTGGCGATAAGGATTTGAAAGACACTACGGCAGAGGTATTGCCTCGATTCGCAATGGTAACGGCCATTTGTTTAGATTTGCCAGGGGGGACAGCTTCAAAGTTGAGCGTGTCAGGGATGGCGACAGGGATGGGGCGAATTCCTGTCCCTTTGAGATAGAATATTTCCTGTGTTAAAGCCGAGATATTGCGCACAATCACGGTCATTTCGGAACGGAAAAATCCTGTGTCCCTCGGAGCAAACGTGACTGGTAGATCGAGCGAAGAGAAAGGCGGAATGATAAGAGTGGAGTCAATAGTGGTAAACATGCTTAACTGGGGAGCCGGAATAAGAGTAAAAAGTGTGTCTGGCAATTCTGTGATGTTTGTTATTTTCAAATAAAGGGTTTTTTGAGACGTGACAAGTACACTGTCAAAGTCGATCACATTGAGTTTGATGTCTCCTCCAAATTCGCATGTCCCTTTGCCCTCCCTGCTGCCGCGATTCCACCAGATTTTAATCCGTTGTTGTTTTGTTTCAAGCAGGGCGATGTCTTGGTCACCGTCGCGGTCAAAATCCCTCGCCATGATTGCGATTGGATTGGAGGATAAAATCTTTTGCGAAACATCCAGGTCATCAAAGAATTGGGTATNGTTATTTCGGATGATGTAAGCGTAAGAGGAATCATAGGAACAGACGAGAAGATCCAGGTCATAATCGGTTCCGGTTGGATTNTGCGGATCATAATTGTCTATGTCAGCGAGAAAAAAATCGGTCAACTGAGATACCCCCTTAAATTCCTGGATGAGTTCGCTCCATACTTTGTCGTTCTGGGTCCCGTAAATCTGGATGGTATTCTGCAGCTGGCTTAAAACGAAAAGCTCTGGAATACTGCCTTTGCTTGAATCAGTTGCTGTAGCCAATATATCGCCAATAAAGATTTTGGTAGGAGAGATTCCTAAAGAGATGGAATCTTGGACAGAGAAAATGAACGGCTGAGATTGACCGTAACATATTATGACATTTCCTTGAGCCACGCTAGAAATAACCAGATCCAGCAATCCATCTTTATTCCAATCACCGAATGCAATATCGCTTGGTGCCGGGGGGGTGCTCACTTGCTGAACTGGGGAAAATTGTCCATTTCCATTATTTTCATAAAACTCGATGCGATCCCTTCCAAAAGAAAGGACTGCCAGATCCAGATCCCCGTCAAAGTCGAAATCATGTAGTTTTACCTTTGCCGGTTTTTCTCCCACTTGAATAATATCCTTTATGAATTGGGCTTCAAAAACGGACGAAGTATTTTGCAGAACAGCGATGGTGTTTTCCAGGAAATTGGCAACCACAAGATCCGTTTTCCTGTCGCCATTTATGTCTGCCGCAGCCAGATCGATAGGGCCTTCACCTACATTAAAATGAAAGATTCTGGCAAATCGCAGACTCGGAAAGGACGGTATATTCTGGAGAACCGTTACTGTACCGCTGGTGAAATCAGCTGTGACAATATCAGGCAGTAGATCATTGTTGAAATCGAAAGTAATGAAAGTTACAGGATCAATTGCGTTTTTCAAGCCATAGAACGTGGAATCAACAAATTCTCCGGAGCCATATTCGTTCCGCACGTCAAAATAAAAGGAGAACCCGCCAAGCTGTTGGCCAGACGTGCTTTTTAGATCTTTTGACACGGACACCCAAATGCGTTCGCCATTAAAGAATGGCAACGGATGATCGATGATCAATTTTTCGTCTTCAACAAAGATGGTATTTGCGTAGGTTCCGCCTACCTCGCCGTAAATTAATACAATACCGGGAGAAATGGAGCTGGAATCGATGCTTTCCGAAAAAACGATGAGGATTGGTTGAGATACGGTGGCCATTGTACTGTTTGGTTTGGGAGAGATTCCGATTACTCTGACTTGGCCATAGAGTGTTGGTGAGAAAAGCAGGATTAAAGCCATTACAGAAAGTGCAACTTTTCGAATGTCATATAATGTTCTCTTTGTTTGCATATTCGTCCTCTGCAAGTGTCGTGATTGGTTATTTTTCCAACTTTTGACCTCGGTTCAATTTCTGCACAATTTTCTGATATTCCCGCTCATCTCCAAGCCAATATAGGGCAATCGCTTTTTGTTGCAGATAGGTCATGTTCTCTGGCTGGATCTGAAGCAGTTTTTCAATATAAGGAAGGGCATTGGCATATTCCCTTAATTTGAAAAGGACATCCACCAAAGCTTCGACATAAGAGAGATTTTTGGGATTCTGCTGACAGAGCCGGACAGCAATAGACTTTGCCTTGGCATATTCCTGCTCTTCCATACAGAGTTTAAGTGCAAATATAGCCAGTGCTTCGTCCCATTTGCCTGAGAGACTTTTTTCAAAGTGCGAAATGGCATCTTTCCGACGCCCTTGCGAAAGGAAAAGAAGCCCGGCAGTTCGGTGAGCGTTGCTATTTGAGGGTTCGAGTTTGAAAGCTTCTATCAGGTGTTTTTTGCTGAGATCAAAATTTTTTGTCTTAAAATAAGCTTCAGCCAGATGCACATGAGCCTGTATGTTTTTGGGAAGTTTTTTGACTGCCAATTCAAGATAGGCAATGGATTGTTGGGGCTTCCCTGCCCTTAGAAGCTCTGTTCCGTAGTAAAGATTACCTTTTGCATTCTGGGGTTGTAGGATGACCGCGTTTCGGAGATATATAAGCTTGGCTTCACCGCGCACATTGTCTGCTTTGCGGATCTGTTCTCTAAAAGCGGCTTCGAGAAGGTTCTGGATTTCCTTTTCGTGCTTTGAAGAAAGGCGCAGGGATTTACGAAAGTTTTGGTATGCTTGATCGAACGTACCCAGCTTGAGATAAACACTTCCCAACCAGAAGTAGATATCGGGATTGCGAGGCTGAATTCGTTTCTGTCTTTCAAGGTAATCGGCCGCCTTTTTCCACTCCTGATTTTTTTCATAAAATTTAAGGGAATGTTGAGCCGATGAACCACAGGATAGTTGAATGTTCTGTATTAGCAAGCAACATATAATTAAAAAATCATACTTTTTCACGTTCGTTCTCCAACAGATTGGTTCGATTTCGATGGCTGTTTATGAATTCTGCAATCTTTTCAATATCGTCATTTGTGTATAATCTCCAGTTTCTCCAGTCTCGCTGTGGCGGAGGAATCTCTCCGCATTTTTCCCAGTTGTATATTGTTTTTTTGCTTACGTCCAGACGTTTGCAAACCTCTTTAATGGTGTAGTATTTTTTTCCTTTGTAACGGATCATAATGAAAACCTATAGACTTTTTTCTCAAACGATGGGTTGAAGGAACTTTTGTTTTCAACTGTAAAAAGGTCTTATCTTTCTTTACTTACCATGGAAAATATGGAAAATGGTAAAAATACAGTTTTTGGTTGTCAAAAATTGTGCCGGGAACAATAAAATATGAGAGAGGGGGATAATTCTTAAAAATTCCAGATGTTATCTAAAATGACTATTTTAGATTTGGGCGTAATATCATTAGTTCTGTGTCATTTTTACAACATAAAGTTGCAAAATTGACACAAATGTTTCTTTCTTGAAAATATTGTATCGCGATCAATGGAATAGAATGAATATTTTCTTGAATACCTAACGATTCTCCGTTTCATGGGATGATATAGTAATAGTTCGCGGACCAAATTCTTTCTATGCTAACCTGTTGCGATTTTTGTGTATTATAGAAATGTTGTTGTAAAAAGAGTGGCAAATCTGACAATTTGTTTTTTTAAGTGATTGTGTTCGGTAGCCTTTTATTTTTTGGGCTCTTGTATCATCAATATCGATTTTTTCTGCAATTGCCGGACTATATAAAATGTGTGGGATGAACTGGAACGAAATTGCCGTTGGGCTGAAGAAAAACAGAGGAATTTTTGCATCGGTGATTTGGTATCAGTGGAGGCAGCGGAGTTTTTCCGCAGGCAGTGAGATCGTTCCAATTTTTGATCTCACAAAGGTGATTGCCGGGGGCGTCTGCATCCGAGATCTCAAATGAAGCTTCTCTTTTTTAAAAAATTTGGGGAGAATGGCTGTTCTGAACCGGACCATTTCAAACGGTTCAATTCAGAATTGAGGCTTGAAATTGTTCAGGAGAATTGCTACGACGCGATCCCAGCAATATGCAACCTCATTATTTGAACGGGGTTTTTGCTACTTTTAACCTTTTTTCTGACAGGCCATCGCGCCGATGGCAGTATTGCCGTAAAGACTAAATGCTGCTGTTATTTAATAGCAGAATCTGTTAAACCATCCTGCATGATTGAAGGGATTTGCGGGGGGAGGATGCCGCTACCGAACATAGATGCATGTAAAAAAGTTGGATCAGACAACAAATTATCATATATTGACAGTAACGCCCGTTTTGCTCGCTGGAATTTCGGATGATTTTGGATCTTTTCTCATTATGAGGCCGATTGTCTGAATTTTTTGTGGCTATATAAAACAGGCGGAGGACGAAATATGCCCAGACGGAAAGACGCTCCTGTTCTGTCCAGAGTAGAGCGGATTTTTCTGGAACGTTCCGGGCGGAAGTTCCGATACCATCCTACGGAAAAAATTGGCGTCATCGAGGTAGAGAATTTCCCGATGCTGGGAAAACTGACTGCACTTCGCTTTCTGGAATGGGTCCAGAGCAATCCTGGGGGCGTAATTGCTCTGCCCACCGGAAAAACGCCGGAACATTTCATCAAATGGACCCAGTATTATTTGCGAAACTGGAACTTGCCGGAAGTCCGCAAAGACCTGGAGGAGAATGGGATTGATCCGGGAATCTATCCCGATATGAAAAGTCTGCATTTCGTGCAAATTGATGAGTTCTATCCGATCAATCCACAGCAACATAACTCCTTTTACTATTATGTGAACAAATTCTATATCGATGGATTTGGCCTCGACCGCAAAAAGGCCCTACTTATCGATTGCTGGAATCTCGGCATCCCGGCACATATGACCATGAGAGATGTATTTCCGGATTATGTGGTGGATCTTAGTTTGCGGACCCGGCAACCATCCCGTACCATCGAACGGATTCAAAAGCAGGTTATTGAGGCGGTGGATGCCTTCTGCATGGAATACGAAAACCGGATCCGTCAGCTGGGAGGTATCGGCTTTTTCCTGGGGGGCATTGGTCCGGACGGCCATATCGCTTTCAATGTACGGGGGTCAGATCATTATTCCACCACGCGGTTGACCCATACCAATTACGAGACCCAGGCTGCCGCAGCCAGTGATCTGGGCGGGATTGAAGTGGCCAAAAACCGTTTGGTGATTACCATCGGGCTGGATACGATTACTTACAACAAAGACTGCGTGGCCATTATTATTGCCGCAGGCGAGGCGAAGTCCCGAATTGTGGCAGATTCCATTGAAAGCGACAGAAGCCTGATCTACCCGGCCACGGCTTTGCAGGTGCTTCCTAACGCCCGGTTTTACCTGACCAAAGGGGCCGCCTGCCGGCTGGTGGAACGGCGGCTGGAAGATCTGGAAAAAACGGAAAATCTTCACCAGGAGCAGATCGAGCGCATTGTGATCGATCTCGCCGTGGAGAAGAAAAAAAGGGTGCGAGATCTTACCCGCGCTGATTTTCAGTCAGATCGGTTTGCTCGGACCCTTCTGAAAAAAACCGACCTTTCCCTGACTCAGATCACCCAGATGGTGGAAGAAAGTCTCATCCGTAAGCTGGAACGTGGTCTGGAACCCATTGAAGGCAAGATTTTCATGCACACAGCGCCCCACCATGATGATATCATGTTGGGATATTTGCCTTACATCTACCACCTAGTGCGCACGCCCAAAAATGTGCATTATTTCAACTATATGACCAGCGGGTTTACCGCCGTAACCAACCGTTATGTGCTTAACCTGCTGGAAATTCTGCTGCAGTACATCGACACACCGGAATTCCAGAAGATGATTCAGGAAGATTATTTCCACCCGCTCAATGAAACCGGCCTTAACCGTGATGTATACCAGTATCTAGATGGGGTGGCTGCTCACAGCCGCAGTATGAAAAACGAAGCCTTGGCCCGCCGTCTGCTGCGAATTATTGTGTTTCTCTTTGAGGAGGACAGCATCCCGCATCTCAAGGACCGGATCACCGAGCTGATCAATTATTTCCGAACACAATATCCGGGCAAGAAGGATCTTCCGTACATTCAGCAGCTCAAAGGGATGATCCGTGAGTTTGAAGCGGATCTCCTCTGGGGCTACTTTGGGTTCAACAGCCGTTCCGTCAATCACCTGCGGCTGGGATTCTACAAAGGCGAAATTTTTACCGAGGAGCCGGATATTCAGCGGGATGTGGTTCCCATTCTCCGCCTGCTGGAGAAAATCAAGCCGGATGTGGTTACGGTGGCA
>MTOL01000065.1 GCA_002011685.1 Deferribacteres bacterium JdFR-76 | reverse complement strand
AGCAGGAAATAAGAAATTTGAAAATATCTGCAGCTTTGCGAACGTATTCTTTGTCTGAATTGCTTGTATCTCGAGTTTTGTTAATATCAAGAAAATGTTGAGAGTCGCTCGATGCCTCGGTTTGAATTGCCAGAAAAGCGTTCAATCCCTTTTAGCAAACCTTTTATTGATAATTCAGAAATAGATGCCGTATGCGATGTTATTAAGTCCGGTTGGTTGACCAGTGGTCAAAAAGTTCGGGCATTTGAGGAAGCTTTTTCTCGGTTCGTTGGTTGTCGATTCGCAATTGCTGTGAATTCATGCACGTCTGCTCTTCATCTTTCGTTGGAGGCAATTGGAGTCAAGAGGGGAGATAGGATTATAACCTCGCCCATGACATTTGCGGCTACTGCAGAAGTGATAAGATATTTTGATGCTATTCCTGTATTTATCGATATTGAGGAAAACACCCTAAATATTGATGTGACAAAGTTGGAAAGCTTTTTGAGGAAAAATTATCGAAAAGGTAACCCCTTTAGGGCTATAATCCCTGTGCATTACGCAGGCTTGCCTTGTGAGATGGATGATATCTTGGACCTGGCCAAAAAATATAATCTTTGTGTAATAGAAGATGCAGCCCATGCGTTTCCAGCATTTTATAAAGGCCGAATGATAGGTACAATAGGCGATATGACATGTTTCAGTTTTTATGCTACAAAAAATATTACTACCGGAGAAGGTGGGATGGTAACAACGCGCCGGGAGGATTGGGCAGATAGAATAAGACTGATGAGCTTACATGGCTTGAGCAAAAGCGCGTGGCGTCGGTATACAGCAAACGGTGATTGGTATTATGAAATTATCGCACCTGGCTATAAATACAATTTAACGGATATCGCGGCAGCAATAGGTCTTGCGCAAATGAAAAAAGTTGAAAAAATGTGGTCGAGAAGGATAGAAATCGCTCAGAAATATACGAAAGCGTTTCAACAGATGGATGGCATCGAACCTGTTCATGCAAGATGGGTTGTTGATCCAAAGTCGATAAGAGAAACAGCGTATAAAGGGAAAAAGACAATGCACAGTTGGCACCTCTATGTGATAAAAATAGATAAGAAATACTTAACACTTTCAAGGGACGAATTTATTGAAAAGATGAAGGATTATGGCATAGGAACCTCGGTACATTTTATTCCCCTGCATCTCCATCCTTACTATCGAAAGAACTATAATTATATCCCACAAGATTTTCCCGTTGCTACAAAAGCTTATGAAAACATCGTGTCCTTGCCTATATATCCATCGATGAATGATGAAGATGTGGATTATGTAATTAATGTAGTTTCCTGCATTTTAAGGTCATATAAGAGATAGAAAATTCATCATAAATTGAATTATCTTTTCCTAAAAAGACTATTTGATATATTTTTTTCTCTTTTTGTCCTCGTTCTTTTTTCTCCTTTTGCTTTGGTAATCATTATACTGATCAAATTGGATTCTCAGGGTCCTATATTTTTTACGCAAAAGAGAATTGGCAGAAATATGAAGTCGTTTAAGGTTTTCAAATTTCGTACTATGGTTCATACGACGGATTGCAAAGGACCGTATATAACTTCTGCAAATGATCCGAGAATCACAAAGTTTGGCAGATTCCTTAGAAAATACAAGCTGGATGAATGGCCACAGTTTATTAATGTCATCAGAGGGGATATGAGTGTGGTTGGGCCTCGTCCAGAGATAGAAAAGTATGTAAAGATATTCCGTGAGGAATTCAAAAAAATTCTCGTTGTGAGACCTGGCATCACGGGCATGGCTTCTTTAGAACATTTTGATGAAGAGATCAGGTTGGAAAAACAAAAGGATAAAGAGAGATTTTATGTAGAAGAAATATTGCCCAAAAAACTGTGGTATGAGCAGATGTATGTTCAAAATGTCTCGCTTTACTTGGATCTTAAAATTATGACAAGGACCATAGTACGAATTCTATCAGGCATGAGAATGAATCGTGAATCGAAACATGGTTGTAAAAAATGCGCGTAATGCATTTGATAAGCAGTTCTGGTTTTTACGGTGCCGAAAGAGTTGTTACCGAAATTTCTAAGATGCATAAAAAGTGGGGACTTTCTCCTATTATCGGAATTATAAGAAATGCTTATAATCCGCATACAGAATTGGCCAGGTACGCAGCAGATTGCGGGTTGGAGTGCGAAATTTTTTTCTGTAGAGATCGATGGGACAGGCAAATGGTTTACGAGATTCGTCGCTATATCGAGGATGTGGGGGTTGATATAATTCATTCCCATGGATATAAGTCAGATATTTATTGCTATTTTTCTGCTACCCAAAAAAATAAGATCGTTGCCACAAATCATAACTGGATTATGTCAAATCCTAAAATGGTGGCATACTGTATGATTGATGCCCTTTTTTTGAGAAAGTTTGATTGTGTAGTAGCTGTCTCCAAGAATGTCAAAAACAAGATGCTCAGATTAGGAGTACCCTTGCGAAAAATCACGGTGATTCATAATGGTGTTAATGCCCGTGAGTTTTTTCCGGTTCAAGGCATATCCAAAGGTGGCGGTCGCGAAAATATGGAGGCAAAAAGAAAGGAAAAAACAATTACAATAGGAAGTTTGGGTTCATTCAAGAGACAAAAAGGATATGAATTTTTATTGATGGCTTTTGCAACCCTTTTGAGAAAATATAAAAATTTACGACTCATTTTGGGAGGAGACGGTTATCTAAAAGCTGATTTGATTAAGTTGGCAAAGAGATTAAGTGTAGATAAATATGTGGTATTTGCCGGATACCAAAAGGATATTAATAGATTTCTCTCTTCCATCGATATTTTTGTTATTTCATCGATCGAAGAAGGACTGCCAATGGTTTTGCTGGAAGCAATGGCAGCAGGAAAGCCTGTTGTAACAACCAACGTGGGGGATATAGGAGAAGTAATTCGGAATGAAATCAATGGTATTCTGGTACAGAAAAAAAATATCGATCAACTAGTTGCCGGAATTGCACGACTGATTGATTGTGAATCACTTAGAACGGAGATTGGTCATAGAGCAAGGGAAACGGTGATTTCGAAATTTACATCTCAAAAAATGGCAGAAAAGTATCTGGAAATTTATTTGAGAAATAGATGCCATAGTTTAGGCTAATAATGAATCCCTATTTCGCAAATTACCTGTATCGTCTGATTGGTATTGTAAGAAGAGAACCTGTGCATAGCATTCTCAAAAATATCAGAAATAATCTGTTTTTGTCGCCGGATAAATTAAAAAAAATACAAAAAGATAAATTGCATAGCATAATAACATATGCATATGAAAATATACCATTTTATAAAAATCTTTACGACCATTATAAAATTAACATTGGGAAACTGAATTTGCCGGAAGACCTCCGGCATTTGCCTATCATTGAAAAAGAGGACTTCCAAAAACATTATGAGGCCTTTTTTCCGTATCGGCTAAATAGTAGTTTTGCGAAGATCTTCAACCGATTTGATATAGAAGCCACAAGTGGTACAACCGGTATCCCTCTAAGAATAGCAAAAGATAGGCAGAAAAGTGCTTATATCCGTGCGACGATGTTCCGCTTCTATTCAATCTATGGTATTTCGATTGGAGAGAAACAGGCCCGATTCTGGGGAGTACCTGTTAAAAGAACGGATCGATTGAAAGAGAAATTCAAAGATCTTTGTGCGAATAGAATTCGAATATCTGCCTTTGCATTATATAATGAGAATTTTTCTCGTATTTATGAGAGTATTTTGTCATTTAAGCCCAAATATTTTTACGGATATCCATCCGTTATTTATGAATTCGCAAAATGGATTGATGATAACTTGGGTTCCCAGCAACCTCCGATTGAAAGCCTAAAATGTATCATAACCACCGGTGAGATATTATATGAACATCACAGGCAATTAATGAAACGAATATTTGGATGCCCGGTAATAAATGAATATGGATCTACCGAATTTGGTGTCATTGCGTTTGAATGTCCACGTGGGAAGATGCATATAAACGCTGATCATGTTTTTGTCGAAACCATACCGTCAAAATGGACAGGGATTAATGAGATTGTTATTACTGAATTGAATAACTTCTTTAATCCCTTGATCCGCTATCGCTTAGGAGATATGGGTAGTGTACGGCAGGGGGGGTGTAATTGCGGCTGGACATTTCCCATTTTAGAAGAGATTGCGGGAAGGACAAGATCGTTTATTGTAACGCCAGATGGTAGATCCGTTAATCATGTCGTATTGGGATACACCTTAAGGAAAGGGATAAAAAATTTTAAGGGAATTCAGATTTCAAAAAATTTAGTCAAAATTAACTTCGTCCGGGATAAGGACTTTTCAGAGCGTCTCCTTTCAAAATATGAACGGCGTTTGAGAAAATTTCTTGGTAATCAAATTCAAATTATTTTTGAAGAAGTGGACAATATAGAACGAACGAAATCTGGGAAATATGCCTATTTTGAATCTCTCATTGATCAAGGAGTTTGATACTGTAGTACTTATGTATCATGAAGTTTTAGGGGGAAAGGATGGCAAAGAAACTATCAGAAGCGTTGACCAAAATATTGTGATTCCGGAGCCACTTTTTAAAGACCATTTGGACTTTTTAAAGGAAAACTTTTTTACATCATGGCATTTGTGTTTTTCTGGATCGTATTCGCATTTATGGAAAAATTTAAACAAGCCCGTTGTCGTATTTACATTTGACGATGGTTTTGCAGGGAACTATCAATATGTTTTTCCAATGTTGGAACAATATGGTTGCAAAGGCATATTTTTCGTGATTGCTGATAGAATTTCCAGAGATCACCGATATATGACATGGGGCAATTTAAAAGAAATGAGCAATTCTGGACATTTGATACAATCCCATACAAAGAGTCATGTCCCCCTTGGAGAACTGCCGGCCCCAAAAATATATAATGAACTTTTTTATTCCAAAAATCTGCTGGAAGATAAGATAGGAAAAGAAGTATTAATGTTGAGTCTGCCATTTGGAAGCTATAGTGCAATTGTGAAAGATATAGCATATGATGTTGGATATAGGTATATATTTAGCTCAAATTTGCAGCATGCATATTTCGGAGAAGTAATAGTTTTTGGAAGAATTTCGATAAAATCACACCATACGGTTGATACGATAATGAAGCTGTTGGATAGAAATTCGTTTTATTTTAAAAGAACAAAATACATGCATAGTCTAAAGACTTACATCAAGGGCGTGATAGGATTAAACAATTATAGGAAGATTTACCGATTCATTAAAAAAATTGATTTGGAATAATGAACATTCTTTTCTTATCTACCGATATTCCATATCCCCCGTATTCTGGACATTATCAGCGGACATATAACATACTCAAGCTGCTTTCTCGTGAAAATAATCTGCATTTTTTGGGGTTTTCCCAAGACCAAAATGGATTTGAAAAGGCACTGCATTTGAAAAGAATTGCGAAGTCTGTGAATATATTTCGTGTACCCCGCACGGGGTATAATTTCTTGTTTTTAAAAAATTTTATTTGGAGCTTTTTAGGTCATATTCCTGGTCATATACATAGATATCTCAGTAAGGAAGCTATTTGTACAATCAGGAAGATTTTGAATGAGAACAAGATCGATTTGGTACATGTAGATATCCTTCATCTGGGGCAGTATATAGATTACATTAAATTATTTTCTGACGTTCCGATTGTGGTTAATGATCATAATGTCGAGTACTTGAGATTATATAGACTTGCAAGAATCGAAAAGAACGTGGTGTTAAAGTTAATTTTTTTATGGCAGTCAATTCTGCTAAAACAATTTGAAAGACGAGTTCTGCTGAAAGCGGATTATTGTGTGGCTGTTTCAAAACAGGATATGGAAATATTAAATAACCTTTGCGGGGGAAAGAAGATATTTGTTGTACCAAATGGAGTGGATACGGATTATTTCCGGCCCTTTCCAATAACCATGGATTCGAATCTTCTGGTATGGGTTGGAAGAATAGACGCATTTCATAATTCCAAAGCGGTTAGCTTTTTTTTGAAACACGTCTGGCCAAAGTTAAAAAAACAAAGACATGATTTAAAATTTTTGATAATAGGGAAGGGATCAATACGTGTCCTCGATAAAGCACTACGACAGGATGATTCCATTGAATATAAGGGATTTGTTGAGGACATAAGGCCCTTTGTCCAAAAAGCATCCATGTTTGTTGCGCCTTTACTTAGTGGCGGAGGGACAAAATTAAAAGTCCTTAACGCGATGGCTCAAGCAAAAGCTGTGGTTGGAACTCCAATAGCTTTTGAAGGGATCGAGGCAGTAAATGGAACACATGGAATTATCGTTGACGATCTGGAGATTTTTGCGGATAAAATCCTTTATTTTTTGGAAAAACCGTCAGAAACTGAGGAAATCGGTCGGAATGCGCTTATGCTTATAAAGAGCAAATATTCATGGGAAGTGATTGGATCTTACCTCAATGCTCTTTATAGATCCTTTGCGATGAAGTAGGCGGTTTATCATGGGCAAAATAAACAGAATAAAAATCCGGGCTGTTGGTGATATATTGCTAGCTGATGGGTATTTTGATATTGGGTATGGAATAGGGAGCTATCTTAAAAGGAACGGATTAGCGAATCATGTCGCCGAGTTGGAGAAGCTTCTTTTGGATGATTGTGATTTGCTTTTGGGAAACCTTGAATGTACAATAGCGAGAGAAACGAAATTAAGAGGGTTAAGATCTAGAGAATTTCTTGGCGACCCAAGATTTGTGAAAAGGTTTTTCGAGCATTTCAGTTTTAATGCATTGCTGGTAGCGAACAATCATGTTGGACAACATGGAGAAAGAGCATATATAAAAACTTTACATTTCTTAAAATCGATGGGAATATGGCCTATTGGTGCAAAAATCTTTGGCGATAATTTATTTAAGATACTTGAAATCAAAGGAAAAAAGATAGGCATCTGTGGATTTTCCATGGTTGAGGATGAGCATAATAAAGACCCGTATTTTTATGCAAGAGATTTGGATGGTAGGGAAGTGCTGGAAGCTGTGAAGAAAATTAAAAAAAAATGTGACGTTTTGATTTTAATGTTACATTGGGGATGGGAATTCATGGATTTTCCTCATATCGAGCAGATGAAGTTCGCCCACAAATTGATAGATGAAGGGGCTGATATCGTTTTGGGATCGCATCCGCATGTATTGCAGCCTGTTGAAATTTATCAAAAGAAAATTATTGCCTATTCACTAGGAAATTTTGTTTTTAATATGCCATGGGAAAAAACAAAAAGAACGGGGGTATTGGAAATAATTTGCGAAGAAAATGGGGGAAGAATTGAATACCATCCCAAATTTATTCCAGCTTATATACATGATTATGGATTCCCAAAAACAAGCGATGATAACTTTTGTGGGAGCAATTCATTTTTTTTAACGGGACATGACATACAAGATATTTTTATTTCAAGATTCGGATCGAATGATTCGTACCTGCAACAATATGTGAAGAACATGAAGATCCTGAGAAAGAAAAGAGTTAATGAATTCATAAAGAACATTCATAGGATGGAAATTAAATGGATACCGCAGATAATTTACGAGGCCCTCAAGAGAAGACTATCTTTCTTGCTAAAATCTGAGTGATTATGTCAAAAAAAGATAAAGAATATATTTTACTTTTAGGAGTGGCATAGACATTGTGATCAAAAAATTTTTTAATGGGGAAAAGGGAGAAATGTTTTTTTGATGAAGAAAAGAATAATACAAAGAACATTATTGTTAAATATTTTAGGATATTATTCATTTTTTGCTTCCTTTGAAAATATATTTTAAATTAACAAATGTGATAAGGAAAATTTTTTAATTCTTAATTTTAATGGATTTATATTTTGCTTGTGATAAGTTGATCAAAATCTGTTTGTTCTAAAGTTTATTATGTTGGCAAAGGCTTGAGGAAATTCGTTTTTTTTGATGGCGAATCCAAAGCAAACTCTTGAAATGGTAAAGAATTGGCATACAAATTGCAAATGTCCCTTTTGATTTTATAATTGATAAAGTATTCAAAGGGTATTCAAAATGAAAAGGCCGCATTTATCATACGTTTTGTTTTCGTTTATCCTTTCGGTAGTTATTTTACCTTTCGGCTTTCTTCCGGTTTTTGCCGCTGATCGCCCTATAATTTGCTATTTAAGTAGCTATTCAGGTCCAAATCACGGTTGGGAAGGATCGCCGGATAGAGGAGCTGCAATAATCATTTGGGGGTATGGCTTTGGTATATCTCGGAATGACAGTTATGTACAAGTTGGGGATGTTATATTGTCTTCTGATGCTGATTATGCAGAATGGGGAACTACGACAAACCCAAGAACAGCAAAGGGGATGCAACGTATAATTTTTTGGCTGAATAGTTCAATACCGGAAGGCGATACGTACATTTCGGTCACGGTAAATGGCAAGGTTTCCAACAAGATCCCTTTTAGGGTCGATAATAGGGGAAGAATTTATTTTATATCTCCATATGGCGATGATGCAAACGATGGAAAATTTGCCTCTTTTCAGGGTAATAACCATGGACCTTGGAAAACCATCGGAGCTGCAGCATATAAGGTCGGTCCTGGAGATTTCTTGTATCTCCGGGAAGGAGAATATACCTACATACACAAGGACGGAAGCCGCAGATATGCTTACATTGGAAGTAGATATGATCAAGTGAAACCCAGTGGAAGTCGTGATTTGAGAATTACACTGACCTCTTTTCCCGGCGAGTTGGCCATGATTAAAAATGCCTCGATAAGGATATGGGCCGATTACTGGACATTGGCCAATTTAAAATTTGTTTCTGATTCGGAATATACCATCATACAATTCGGCGGGCAACCTTCTTTCTGTGAAAGTTATTCTGATCATGCAGTTGGACTCACTTTGGTAGGCTGTGAATTTTCGGGATATTTCGACCATGCTATTCAGACATTTGGTGATAATTTTCTTATCGCAGCGAATTTTATTGACATAATGCCGGTGGACGAAACTTCGTATGCCCTTTATTTGGCAAGCGGTAAGAACCTTGCATTGAAAGATAATTACATAAAAGGGGGCTCCATGTACAATGTTCATATATATGATGAAGATAGGCCGAGCTGCAACGATGTGGGGCGAGGAATGAAAAATCTTCTTTTGGAAGGAAACTGGTTTGATGCTAGTGATCGGGGAAAAGGATTTAGGGCAGCAATTCTGATCGGTTTTGTTGAACCGGAAACTGGCCTACCCCAAGAAGGAGTAGAAAACATAACTATAAGAAATAATGTTATCTATTCGGATGGAAGTGCCACTATGTCGGGCGTATATGTTTGGGGAGGGGAGATTAAAAACTTGTACATCTATAACAACTTAATCGCGGGTTTTAAATATGGTGTACTGTTTGGCATCTTTGAAAATAAACATTTTGATCATGTGAATATCGTGAACAATATCTTTTGGAACATAGCATCGGAACATGTAAAGAATGGGAAGTATCCCAAATATATACCATCTCATTTTGTCGCAAGTAATAATCTTTATGAAAAACCTCCTGTTTATTTTGGGGTCGGAACTGACGATTCTCTACCGTTTGTTGGAGACCCTGGTTTCAAGGATATTTCAAATTTAAATTTTCGTCTGTCCTCTGGGAGTCTTGCGATCGACAATGGCAATATGGGATTTGGTTCAATGTATGATATGGATTATAAATGTAGGTTCTTTAAAGCTGGCATCGATGGAGGGGGAGCGTTGGATATCGGGCCGTATGAATATGTTCCCGAAAATTACGAAAAATCCGATTTTATATCGCCAGCCGCAGTTTCGGATTTAATGGCCCGAAAGATTTCATCCAATGCTGTATTGTTATGCTGGACGTCTCCTGGTGATGATGGTTCAAGCGGAGGGAAAGTTTCTGGATATAACATTGTATTTTCTGACCTTCCGATCGATGAATATTCATGGTCCGTGTGTCCCATTTTTTCAATTCCTCACGATCCCCAAATGCCTGGAGACAAAGATAGTCTTTTTGTAACGGGTTTGGACAGCGGAAAAGTGTACTTTTTTGCTATAAAAGCATATGATGATGCCGGCAATCTATCTTCAATCTCAAATGTAGCCGTGACATCGACAGGTGGGGAGAGGATCCCTGAAATCTACAGGGTATTACCAGATACAATTGGACCGGGGCAAAAGAATATAAAAATCGAAGGGAAAAATCTTGGCAAGGATACTACAAAAACAAGTGTGATGATCGGTGATGATTGGTATGATCTTCGTGCGAAATTCCTGAGCAGCCAACAGCTGGTAGCTTCATATGACAGCTTGTTAATATTTAATTTTGAGCATTATGCTTCAATTGAAAAGCCTGGTATTTATTATATATTTGTGAGCAATGAATGGGGAAAAAGGAATATTGTGGGGTATCCCGTTTTTATACAAATCCAGACGGCCGGCGATTTTGACTTTTACAAAAAGACTTATCCAAAAGAATTTGGTTTATCCCAAGTCTTCCCAAATCCATTAACCGGGGAGGGGAACGTAATTTTTTCGGTTCGCCAATCTTCGTCTGTTGTTTTTCGTTTTTATGACATTTTGGGCAGAAAAATAGGCGAATTTTTGAGACAATCTGTAACGCCTGGTTCTTATGTCTTTTCTTTTAATCCGCAAACGATTTCAAAAGAAAAAATGGGCAATGGAATTTATTTTTTGGAAATGGCGGCCATAATTGGAGAGGAAGAAATACCTGGAAATGGGAAAGTCGTTTATAGAAAAACGGTCAAGATGGTTCTCTTGCAGTGAAGATCGTTAGATTCGATTGGATCATATGTTGAATTATTTGGAAGAAACAGATAGAACAAACAAAAGGTTAAAGTTGATCAACGTTTGAGAAAAATGGGTGCCTTATTGCTATCCATCCTGTCAACTTCTTCCGTGATTTTTCAAGCAGAAAAGGCTTTTGTGGTTTATACGATCATTGCCAATACTCCAACGATAAGCTAATTCGCCATCAAAAATTTTTTGGGGGAATGAATGTAACGGCGATTTTATCTCTATAGATTTAGCCTTCCAAGATGGATCTTGGAAATTATTTTGTTTTATCGGCATAGAATCTATGTCATAGTGGGAAGTGTCCCTCCGGTGGGTAAAGAAGTTCAAAAAATTCTTACTTTTGCAACCATCTATGTATTACCGCGGCGATGACTGGTAAATAGTCTTTTTAAATGATATCTGCGAGAAATTTGCAAGTTTCTTTTCGATTTTGGTTTGAAAGGGATTTATTAATGGGTTGCTTTTAACAAACATAGGAAATCTGATCTTTTGCAAAACAGTTTTCAGGGCAGTATGGGAGCAATTTCAAAAAAGTTTTTAAGACAATTTTTTCCGGCATTATGTTGACTCCTTGTCCATGTTTGAATTTTATCTTCTCTTGAGAGAATTTTGCTTTCTTATCATTCTTAAGGCAATAAAATGAACATTAAATCAGGTTTTTTGAGAAACCATAATCCTTTTTGGGTCATATTTGGAGTTCTTCTTTTTTTATATATTTATCATTCGACGTTCACCTGGCTTTTCGAGAGGTATACTGCCGCCAACTCCTATTATTCGCACGGTTTTCTTATTCCCATAATAGTTATTTTTTTGATTTATAAGAATTATGGGAAAGTGAAGCCACGCAAAAAGGGATATGGGAAATTTGGTTTTTATCTTATTCTATTTAGCCAAGTTATTCATATATTCGCGTTAGTGGCAGATATCCATTTTATCTCTGGTTTGTCTCTGATCTTATTTATTTGGGGAGTAGCTTATTATTTTTATTCAAACGTCCAATCAATTCTGTTTCCACTGACCTATCTTTTGTTTATGATTCCCCTGCCGTTGCCATGGATTAAAGCAATTTCTCTTCCCGTCAAATTTCTGGTTGTAAATTCATCCAGTAAATTGGCAACAGCCATGGGAATTCCTGTTTTGAAATCCGGTTTTTATATCCACCTTCCCAATGGCATGTTACTTATTGGAGATCCGTGCAGTGGATTGCGATCTTTAATTTCTTTTTTGGCATTGGGGGCATTGATCGGATATCTCCATGAAGCAAAGCTGTGGATACGAGTATTTCTGTTTCTTCTGGTTATACCAGTAGCTTTGTTTGCAAATATGTTCCGGGTTATCTTTCTTATTTTTGTCTCTTATTTCGGATCTCCATCATATGCATCGCCAGGAACTCCTATTCATGATTTAAGCGGTATATCCGTTTTTATCCTTGGTTTGTTGTTTGTCCTTCTTATTAAACGTCTATTGCCAAGCGAAGTGGTTGAGTTGTCAAAGTAATCGCAGAATTGGCAGGATACAAATCGAGTGGATTCGTATTCACTTATCTTCTCGGTCAATTTTGAGGTAAAAATCGAAATTTTCTGCAGATTTGCCTCCTCTTAAAACATATGTCCATAATGAGGATTTTTCCCGTGAAATCTTTTCATGCTTTCCCGTTGTTGGTTATCATGTGCCTGTCTTCCCTGGCTGTTTGGAACTATGAACGTGTAATAATTCCTGAAAAGAGTATCGATTTTTCTGTTTATCCGTATGAGATTGAAGAATGGAAAGGAGTAGAGGCATTTTTGGATAACCGTGTTCCAGAGATCTTGGAAACTCCCTATATACTGCACAGAATTTATAGGCACAAGAGCCGGCGGGTGCTATTTTCGATTATTTATTATCCTAATAGTCGCACTCCATTTCATTCGCCGGAAGCCTGCCTGGGGGGAGAGGGCTATAGCGTAGTAAAAAAACAGAAACTAAAACTGAAGCTATATAATACCGATTATGATTTTCTTCAGGTTGTTTTCCTTCTTTATAGAAGAAATACGACGGAGCAAATTGTGGCCTATTATTATGAAACAAAGGGGATGCGAACCGATAGCATTTACAAATTTAAGGTTCAAATGTTTAAGAATGCATTGGGATTTCAAGGATCTGGAGGTGCATTGGTCCGCGTAGCTGTGCCTGTGGAGGATGGGGATTCTGGCAAAGCAATGAAAACCCTGGTTGAATTTTTGGGGGTTTTTGCAAATTACACGACTTTGTTCCTAGGCTATGGCAATTGAGACTTTGGAAAAGGGAGTTGTTTATGGATGTAAAGAAAAAGCCGGGTAGATTTGGATATGGCATTGTTGATTTGTTCTTAGGGCATAAGTTTTCCTATGTAACTTTGTTTTTGATATTGGCCTGGTGGGTAATTTTGCCAGATAAGGTACATAGTTTTTTATTAACAGATTTTACCAGTGGCCTATCAGGTTGGCAAATTGTGGCAAAAAAGAATTTGCTGTCTCCAAGCAAGAACATTGTCCACATTTGCGGGGATGGATTTGGTGATAGGGCAGCCCTATCAATTACAGATCTGCGGTTAGGGCCAGAAGGAGAAATCTTCATTGAGGTGCCTTATCGGCTAAATTCGGGTCGGATAAGGGAAATCAGTGGCTACTTTTTTCTCCGTTCTTTAAGTGGGGATGAGGAGTTTTTTGCGAATTTATATGTAAGAGGTAAATCCGGCCGCATATTTTACGGGCCCTCTCTTTTTTACTCTCAAGACAAAGTATTACTTTACAAAAGTGACCAATGGCACCGGTTAATAATAGGCTCTTTTGCGTTGTTGGATGAAAGTGTGCAAGCTGTCGGCCTACATATATATTCACCAACGGGTTACGGATTGAACACGAACTTTTATGACAAAGACAAAATATATGGCGGAATGACGCATCGGAAATTTCTTTTTGACTTCGTAACGGTTTCTGTAATTCCCGAACCGAATACATTCATCGCATTGTTTTTGGGTGCAATCATCATTCTATTTATCGCTTTCGATACGGAGCAGAATCGCAAAAAAAGGAAGTCTTTTTGTGTCCATTTTTGCAAATTATGTAAACAATTCTTACAGTTGTAACATACATAATTACAATAGGTTGATGCAAAAATTAAGGATCTGTTTATGATACTTGACAGAATAGAAAGGCTTGTCAAAATTAAGAGAAATGTAATTGATTAATTTTTAACAATTTACATAATTCCTCGTGATGGCATAAAATTTGAAAGAGTTTTCTTCCAAAAGAGCTGGCAAAAAAGGAGGGCACCATTATGAAAAAGGGGATTTTTCTTGCGTTGCTTTTCGCTTTTATTCTCCCACATGTGCTTATGGCACAGACGATGGTTTATGTTACGGTAAATCCGTATATTGATCCAAATTATAATCCGTATTCTTCAACGGAAGGATGGGCCAGGTTCAATGTACGGTGGGCTGGAAATTCTGATCCGTATTCGATCTTTTTCCTTCAGTTTTACGGGTCGAATATCTTTGATCTCTCAAATTTCCCTTCAGATTGGGGGCTTAGTATTGTAAGAAAACCGGGATGGCATTGGAGAGGCTCCTTTCTTTCTGAAGCTCACCATCCTGCAGGAATTATCTTTTATGGGCCTCCAACGACCAGATCTCTTGTTTTCGATGTGTATTACCAGCTAAAGGCTCCCGTGAATTTGTTTGAAACCATGTACAATCAAACGGCTTTTTCAGGACGCAAGAATTGGGCGTTGAGCTATTATGCCTATGGGCCGCGACAGATTTTTCCAACGGCTGGTGTAACTGCTCTTGTACCCGAACCTTCTACGATTCTGCTTTTGGGGAGCGGTTTTCTGGGATTAGGTTTATTTGGTGGAGTAGCAAGGCGCAAAAAGTAGAGTGGGGAGCAAATGACGCACTTTTGACCGGGAGGACATTTATCAAAAGATTCATAAATCCTGGAGCAGGTAATTTTTACCTGCTCTTTTTTTGTCGGGATACATCAAAATCATAGAATAAAGAAAATGGGGGGTATCATGAGAAAATTAAAACACGTGGTTCTCTTGTTTCTGTTCATTTTGATGGCCAAAAGCACATATGCGATAAATAGTTGGGCACTCTTTTATAGGATTCATCATCTGAGTCAACAAACGTACCAGTATGAATTCGTTTTAAGAAATGAGGGACCTGCTCCCGATGCAATTAGAAGATGGTCAATATCATATTCTCTGATTCCCGAGCAATGGAGCAATTATTCCTTTCTTCTTCCTCCAGGTTGGAGAAAAAGAATTTATGCAAGTGGCAGTATTTCGTTTTATGTTCCCGCATCGCATCGCGGCAAGAGGATTTACGGAAAAGACGTGCCGGGGGCAGAAGTGGTTGGTAGTGCTACGTTTTATTGGCAATTCGATCTAAATGGTGGACCTTTTCCGGATGAAGTTTCCTTTTTGCCCGAAAGGATCTATGTGTCTTTTCAACCCGTTGACATTTTTGGCAACGATTACGGAAAAGGCTATAGATCAAAGTTGGGACGGGTAGCTTTGATTCCGGAACCTTCTCCTGTGTTGTTATTTGGAAGTGCTTTGTTTGTTATGACGACTTTTATTATTTTGAGCAAAAGATTTTCATGATAGGGATGTAATTTTTTGATCGATCTTCAGAATGGTTCATGGATAATAAAATGATGCAGCGTGAAAACATGTTTTGTATTTTTTATGCTTCATGCATGAATTGCAGGGCAAGAAACGGTGTACGATTTTTTGCTGATAGATAGAAAATATTTTGAATGACAAAATCGATTTATAGTAACCGAGGCAATGCTTCATTTTTTGTTCGCGCGTTCTCAAAGAGACTGTTTTGCACTTCTTACAACGTTTCACTGGAAAATTAGAGCCAAGTGAGGCTCTGGGAAGGCAAAATAGAATGTGAATTTTGATGACAACGTTGCTATATAAGTTTGCCAAACAAAAAAACCTCTGGCAAAAATGACAAAGAAAATGTCGTTTTGTTCAATGCAAGAAAATGGAAAATATTCTTACCAATTTGTATTTTAAACTTCAAAATCGTAATTATGTCGGAACAAACACTTCACCTAAATATAGCAAAATCAGTATATAAGAATTGGCACACCTCTTGATATAACCTCCTTGAATGAGGAGGTGTGCCTAAATGAAGCGAACATATTTGAACAATACTTATGCTGTCCTTTTGCTTTTAGGGTTTATTTTCTCTTCCGGAATGTTCCATTCCACAGTATCGGGCCAATCAGGACCGCCGAATATTGTTGTAGAAATTTGTGATTCGCCCTATTATGAGAAAGCGAGTGTACGTGTGGTGCAACAAGTGGAATCGGTCTCGGATACGTTGATTCTTTTTAGTTTTGTGCTGGGCGATTTAAAACCGGGCCTTCACTGGGTTTTTGTGAGGAATCATCAGGGCTATAGAAATCCAATAGGATATCCCATTTTTATACATCCCAGCGTTTTGCCGGTAGAATTGTTAAATTTCAACATTGATAAAAAGAACGGAAGAGTTATTTTGAAATGGACCACACTAACCGAGAAAGACTTTTATGGATTTGAAATACAGCGGGCGTTTAGTTCTCCAACGAGTTTTAGAAAAATTGCTTTCATAAAGGCGCAAGGAACAAAAAATACGAAAACGGAATATTCATACTTTGATTATCCAAATAATTCTGGAAAATATTATTATCGCCTTAAGTTGGTAAATCTCGATGGCAGTTTTACTTTCTCTGACACGCTAAATACCGTTTGGGACATTCCGCGAGAATTTATACTCTATTCTGTTTATCCGAATCCCTCGTCCGGGTTCATCCGAATAGCTTTCTATTTACCAGAAGATGAAATCGTTGATGTTTGGGTCTACAATGTGCTCGGTAGGTTTGTGCAACGTATCCAAAGTCAAAAATTTCCAGCAGGGTTTAATGAGATAAAATGGGAAGGAAGAAAAGCCGATGGCACTTGGCTCGCAAATGGGACTTATTTGATTATTTTAAGAACTCGATATGGAACGAAAACTACGAAAGTAACCTTTCTAAGATAGCTCTGTTTATTTCTTCAAGAACTTTTTAGTTTTCGAATCAGAGTTTTCTCATTTCTATTTGTATTGGATTCCGTATTGTTCGATCATTCGATAAATCGTTCTCCGATTGACTCCGGCTTCGCGGGCAGCCCGTGAAAGGTTACCGTTGTGTTTTTGAAGCAATTCAATGATATATTGCCGTTCAAATTGTTGAATAAAGGATTGTTTCAGCTCTTTAAATGATCTTTTTCTCCCATTTAGCATATCTTTAAAGTCGATTCTTACAGCATTGTCGAGATGATCAATAATGTCATCGGCTTTGATGACCTCAGAATCGGATAAAATGATCGCTTTTTTGATAACATTTTCCAGTTGTCTAACATTGCCCGGCCAATGGTAATTGGTCAAAAGTTCTATGGCTTCATCCTCAATCCCATGAATGGTGAATTCATGCTGGCGATTGAACTTTTTTATAAAGTAGCTAACGAGGAGAGGAATATCTTCTTTTCGCTCTCTTAGCGGAGGTATGTCGAATTTGACGACGTTAATCCGATAATAAAGGTCTTCACGAAAACGACCCTGCTGCACAAGTTCATAGAGATTTCGGTTAGTGGCTGCAATAATTCTGGTGTCTATTCTTATTTCCTTTAACGCTCCTATGCGACGGATTTTATGATCCTGGAGAAATCGCAATAGTTTTGGCTGCATTTCCAGGTTTATTTCACCAATTTCGTCTAGGAATAGAGTTCCATTGTGTGCAAGCTCAATTAGTCCTTTTTTTGATCTTTTGGCATTTGTGAATGATCCCTCTTCGAATCCGAATAGTTCACTTTCTATAAGTGTCGGCGGCAAAGATGAACAAGAAACGGGAATAAACGGGTATCTTGATCTATTGCTCATGGCGTGAATGGCCCGCGCCAGCAATTCTTTTCCGGTGCCGCTCTCGCCCTGAATCAATACACTGACATTTGTCTGGGATATTTTTTTGGCCTTTTTAAGAATATCAAGCATGCATTTTGTCTGTCCAATGATACCGTAAAATCCGTTATCGAGACTTTCCTGCATATTTTTTTTATTTTCGCATAATTCAGAAGATGCCTCTTTGATTGCGCGAATCAGACGTTTTTCTCCAAAAGGTGGACATATATAATCAAATGCTCCAGATTTCAAAATTATAACCACATCTTCAACGTTTGTCGTCTCACCAATAACAATACATTTATGATCAGGGTTGATCGCCTTTATTTTCGATAAAGTTGACAAGATTTTCTCTATGTTGCTATCCGCGAGAAGGATGACAGCGGGTTTTTGGTTAATAAGTATTTGGAAAAGCAGATCACAATTGTCGAATAGGCGTACTCTAATTCCATGTTTTCTCAATAGTGCAAGACGTTGGTTTAGCGAAAACCGGTTTTCGTCGAAAAGATAAACCTCATCGACTTTCGCCATTTCCCATTCTCCATGTTAATGCAGTGGATGAGACGAGGCGACTATGCAAAAATCTGCGAAACAGCTTTTTGAAGTGGAAAATATTAAATAAAAATTTACTACAGGCATAAAGAAGATCCCATCCCCTTAAGAAAATTTGAGATTTTTTAAACGCCATGGATTGCATTCTTCTTTATCAATCTTCAACCCATGTCTATTTTTTGCGGAAAGCAATAGATCAAAAAGACGAAGAATTTTTAAAAAACAACCATTAGCACGATTAATAAGCAGCAAATTAGCGGGGATATGTTTTTTCGATTTAAGGAAAAAGATAAGTCCGTTTTTTCACCCCTGCCCCGTTCGATTGAAGGGCCCCGCTTAAGACTTGAAACAAAAAGAGTACTAGCAATTTTTGCTCCAAGATTTCCGTCATTCAGAAAAGTTGATGTAAAAACATGTTTTAATTTAAGATATATACATAGGTCTCTTTGTGTACCCTATGTTTCTTTTTGTATCATGTTTTCACAAAAACGCTTTATTGTATCATTCTGATTCACATCGGTTATTTTCAAAAATACCTGGTGTTTTTTGTTATTCAAGAACATTACATTGAAAAATCGTTCTAGATCATTTATCGGAATTAATCGATACGTGCGCGGCAAACAAAGACATCGAATACGTTAAACGACATAGCTCATGACTTTTGTTTATATCTAACAGTGTTCCTATTATGTCCCTCCAATCATTAGCGCCCTCAAAAAGATTTGCTGCATCCTGTACAAAGAATCGTTCCCTTTTGAAGTTTGAAATATTTTCCAATTGAAATTGATTTGGATTTGAACTTTTGTTGCAAGGTCACTGTATGATTTACAGAATCAACCATAAAAGATGTATGGATAAAATAGTGAACTTTTGCACAAAAGGAGGTGGCATCATGAGAAAAGTAGCAGTATTTTCTTTTATGATGATTTTTATCGGCGTCAGCGTCGCATTGGCACAACAAGGTTCAATGAGGGAACGATTGTTCGCCAGGTGGATGGCAGGGGAAAGAATTCAAGATATTCTTAATGAAGACCAAATCAGAAAATGGGATGAAATCCGCATAAAATTCCAGAAGGAACGGAATGAACTTCGGGCAAGATTGAGAAACGCTCGTCTTGACTTGCAACAGTTGCTGAAAAACCAGAGAGTACCCAATGAAAAAGAAGTGTATAAAAAGCTCTCCGAAATAACGCGGCTAACTGAGCAATTAAGGAAAAATCAGCTTGCGCAGCAAATCGAGTTTCGCAAACTGCTCACGGATGAACAGTGGCAGGAAATCCAGAAAATGAAATTTCAGGCCAAAAAAGGGTTGATGCGGATGAGACACCGACCGCGGGGCACAATGGGACGGCAGAGTTAAATAGTGACGGGGCGCCTTTAATTAGGCGCTCCTGTTTTCTGTGAGGGGATCTTGGCAATTGGCGTGATACAGAAAAGTAAACTCGTTTCCGATGAAGAGTTAATGGCGGCTGTTCAGCAGGGCGACCGCGAGGCTTTTGATCGCCTTGTGCAGAAATACCAGCTGGATGCTGTACGCCTCGCGTACCATTATGTGCGAAATTGGGAGGACGCCAAAGATTTGTCTCAGGATGTCTTTGTAAAGATTTTCTTACAGGCGGACAAATATGATCCATCACAGCCTTTTCGCCCTTGGTTTTTTCGTGTGTTAATTAATCATGTCCTAAATTTTCTGGACCGTAAAAAAAGAGTCCCTATGTTGTCTTTGTACCGATCTGGAAACGGTAACGCGGAGTTTAATATTCTGGATGCCATTGATAGCCAAGACCCTGAGCATCAAGGCTATACTGCGAAACAGGCTGTCTGGATGGCTTTGGAAAAGCTTTCAGAAAAACACAGGTCTGTGGTGATTTTGCACGAACTACACGGCCTGAAAGAAAAAGAAGTAGCCCAAATTCTGAACTGTTCGGTCGGGACGGTGAAATCGCGTTTGCATTATGCCAAAAAGGTATTGAAAAAAATNTTGGCAAAAGAATTCAAAACGATTGGTGTTTGGGATGAGATGTAAGAATGTAAAAAAATGGTTGGAGAAGAACAGTAACCGGAGAAGCTTGAACAATGCTGATCCGGCCATCCGTCGTCACATCCAGGAGTGTCCGCGTTGCAGAACAGCCTATCGCACGATACAAGTGTTGAGTAGCGGATTAAAAGAAATAGCCGCTGAAACACCCCCTGCCGGCCTAATGGATGATTTCATTGCTGGAATTCATCGAAAACTGGAAGCCGGAGCAAAAATTCCAGTTGATGACTTACAGAGCCCTGGTGTGTCCGGCGGGTCCAAACATTTTCGACATATCATGGTAGCCGCCGCTTCCATTCTTATAGCCATTGGAGTTGGATGGTTCATGAGCAAACAAATCTCTCACGTCCAGGAACCCGCTGCATTGGCGGATGATGTGGAATATTATCTCCAGCAATTTGATGACGCGGCTGCGAGCAATCCCGTAGCTGTTGTAAAAGGGATTGAATATGAGTGGGCTTTTTATGAAAATGGCAATGCGAAATAGATCCTTGCTATGTATTCTTTCGGTACTCATATTTTGGGGCGTGGTTTTTCTCCAGCAATTGCCCGCTCAAACTCACCAAGGGCGGCCGCTCACACTTCAAGAACTCGAATACATTTTGGCCGAGATTGATTCCGCCCGCTGGAAATTGCCATTCACAGGTATATTGCAGATTCAAAGGGTGGGATTGCCACGGCCGCTAAAAGTTCGGGTATGGGCAAAACCCCCATTCCTTATGCGGTTTTATCCTGTCTGTGTCCCGGATGAACCCAGGGGCATCAGAGAGCTAGAGAAACGAATGAGAAATCGCCGGAGACCAAGATTCTCCAGCCGGCAGGTCAGAGATGAATTTTACGGTCTAACCCCTCGCAGCAAATACCTGAATTTGCTTGGGAAAAACTATGAGTTGGTTAAGAAAACCGGGAATGTAGTAGCAGGCATCCCTACAATTACCGTTCTGTTAAAACCCCGGTTCCTTCCCCGCTTCGGGATTCGATTCCATTATGATCCAGAACGGTACTTTGTCCTGAAACGCGAGATTCTTTTCTTTCGTCCGGAGAGGCCTCCAAAACGTGTCATTAATCTGGAGTTTGAAATCATTCAGTTCAACCCACTATTTCCTGATTCCCTGCAAGAGCTGATCGAGAAGCGAAAAAAGGGTTATGAAGGACGCCGGCGGCGGTATCAGGATCGAGAAGCACGCATCGCAAATTTCGATTCACTGGAAGAACTGGTCGATTCTATCCGCACAACAATTTATGTTCCCGAAAAGCTGCCAGAAGGGTTTGAACTAGTGAGGATCAGCCTCAGCCGTCGCCATGGATATTATGTTGTTCATCTCCATTACACAGATGGGCTGCTGGGAATCTCTCTTTTCCAGTTTGTGGATTTTTTCCCCCGCTTCTTGAAACGTTACGAAAGAAGGCAGAAAGAGAAGAGGGAATCGCCTTATTATTTTCGTCAGTTTTACGCCACCCGAAAAGGCAAAAACGGGTTCCTCTTCATTGGAAATGTGGACTCCCGTATGCTGCGCCGCATTGGTAGATCCTTAAAGCCTCTGCGCTAAATCTTCATCCAGCCCAAGATACCTTTTTTACTCCGACATTGCATTTCCACTTTTTAAGAAGGGAATTCTTCAATTTCGCACAGCGGTGTAGAAAACCGTCACGCTTGGGCATATTCGCGGCCGCACGGCTGGAAAGGGCTTTTGTCTCATGGCGAGTTTCCTCCATTCATCTGATGATGGTTTTCTTTTCTGGTGAAGAAAGCTTTCTGCGCTGCCCGCAATACGGAAAGAACTCACAGACATTCGCAAAGCGGCCCGGCAACCCAAAAAATGCTTTCCGGAATGATTGGAGACGGAATGGATTGAGACTGGACAAGGCATACCGAATCTGTTGAGCACAGGTCAAATTGCCCGTAAACAATGAAGAGATTT
>MTOL01000232.1 GCA_002011685.1 Deferribacteres bacterium JdFR-76 | reverse complement strand
CAACTATGGAAGAATTTCAAAATGAAATATTAAAAAATAAAAGACTGATAGAGAGGGCTTTGGAAGCTATGAAACAAGGAGAGCTTGTGGATCTTGGAGGCGGAGAATTGAAAATCCGGTGGCTGCTTTTTTTTGCTGAGCAGAGACCATAGTTTTTTCATGAAGAAAAAACGGGAAATGGGATGAAACGTATCCGGTTTATTCACCCTACAATATACGTTTTATTGTGTGTTCACGTATTTGCAACAGCCGTTTCATTGCGGGCTCAGAGTATAGCAGCATATCATAGATACTTTAAAAATGTGGAGCGATATTGGAATATTGTTGATAAATGGATTGTAATTCAAGAAGTTAAACGTTATTTGCAGTATTATTTTCTGAGTGATTCGTGCGGTTGGGTTCTTCATATCGGAGCTCGAGCGGCGCTGGATCTGTTGCAACAGCCCAAAATATTGAAGCGGCCAAATCCATGTCTGCCTGCTATATGGCTATGTAAAGCGAGGTATGTATACCAAATCCCGCTTTCAGAACAAATCAAGAGGGATTTCCAAAAAGCGTTGCACCAAAAAGCAGGTTTTTTGAATCTAAGAAGTGCCTTTTCGCGAGAACAAATAGCAAAACTCTCTCAACTCTTTTTGGACACTTTTCAGGATGGATCTGTAGCCGAACGGGCAAGAAGTTTTATCCATGAAGTTTTTCTCATTCGCGATAAAAATATAGCAAAGGTGCTTATCGACGAAATTGAGTGGTTTTTAGGGAGTTTTCCTGTCGCAAATTATAACATGCTAATGTCCTTATATGAAAAGACATGGAATCTTATCGATGCCAATTTGGGAAAGGGATTTCAAATAGCAAGGAAGATTTTGGCGGAAAAAGGCGGTTATGATTCCTTATCGAAAGAGGATGTTGCGGATAGTGTTTCAAAAGCGAAATTTGAACAGGAAAACAGGAAGAGAACCTCCGATCATAGAACAAATAAAGGGTTAAAGGGAATAAAACGAACCTCGTTCCCGGTAGAGCCGGAACGCCCATTGGGAATAGATACGAATTTGAGGCTGGGATTGAACAAAACAGATATCGGATACATTATTTTGAAAAAATCCGGTGAGATATTCTTTGATACAAGATTGTCCAATAGACTGACGAAAAGTGTCAACATAAGAAAAAAACTTCTCAGGCTTTTGGCTGAAAAAGCACAATATACTTTAGCGGGAGAGATATGCAGAGAAATTATTTTGAATGGTTACGAGGATCGGAGCGATGAGGAAATTGCGATCTTTGCGATAAATTATTTCAGGAAGAAAGTAGGGCTGCCAGCGATTCATTCCGAGGAATCTTTGGTAAGGGCAGCGGAAGCACATGCCAAGTATTGTGCAGAACAGAAGTTGATTTCCCATATTGAAGAAAAAAACAAAAAGGGTTTTGTTGGAGAATTTCCATGGGACCGAATAGAAAAGTTTGGGGGATGTTTTGGGCTGGGGAAGGGTGAGCTGATTGGTTCGTATGGAATTCCATGGCTCGATGTTGTTTCTTGGATATTTACCGTATATCATAGGGATGGATTGCTGGACCCCACTATTATAAAAGGAGGTTATGGGAGTGTTTTAACTCCTCGATATAGAATAGGGGTTTTTGACTATTGTTTTGATGTAGAAGATTCTTTGTCTGATACACTCAATCCGTTTGTTTCTTTTCCATATGATGGCCAAAAGAATGTTCCTCCCGGGTGGGAAGGTTTGGAAAATCCCGATCCTTTTCCGTCGATAAACGTCCCAATTGGGTTTCCAATAACCATTTATCCAATCAGATTGGGTGTTATAATTCATGAAGTTCTTCTTTTTGATGAACAGGGGAATAGGGTTCAGTTAATGGAACCAAAGGTTATTTCCCAGGAAGAAAATGTCTTTTGTAGAGTACCGAGGTATTTATTAAAGAACGGAACAGAGTATAAAGTGAAGGTTTTCTTTACGGCTAACGGAAAAAAGAGCAGCAAGATTTTTGGGTTCACAACTGTAGAATATCCTATTAAATGATCTCTTCAGATATGGGGAGAGGTGTGAAATTTACCAGAATTGCTCCGACATCATGAAACGAATAAAACTGCGAAATATCTCGTTATTTATTTTTTTGATACGCTTTATCATTGTTCCGACGTCGACGGGACAGGATTCTCAAACCTTTTTAAATTATTTGAGGCGGCTTGAAGTTTTGCGTATGCCATTCGGCGCGGAGATACTGGTTAGAGAATGTAAAAGATTCTTAACAACTTATCCACTTAGCGATTCGTGTGCTTCTGTGCTGGTTATGCTCTCAAATGCCTGTTTAAGAAATGGGGAAAAAAATATTGGGGAAGCCGCTTTAGCTGCTGTTAAAGCAGCAGTTGTTTATGATGGGAATAAATCAAGGAGCTTGATGATATTGAAAAGATGTGAACAACCTCCTTTTCAGATGTTCTACCAGACTTCTTTTACGGAACTCCAACGTAGATATTTTCAGGGTATGGTGCTGAAATATGTGGAAGGAACAAGGGCAGAAAAAGGCTTCTTCTATATTAAAGAACTATATTCCATACGGAGCAAACATCTCATCCCCTATTTGATAAAAGAAATCAATTGGTTCCTTAGTGTTTTTCCCAATTACGAAAAAGGAGACAGACTTCGTTTCTGGTTGGCCAGTCTGTATCATGAGAGCGGCCGGCATCGGAAATCCGCGAGCTGTTTTTTGGCAATCCCACAATTTTATCCTAGAAGTCCTTTGGCTTGGAATGCGGTACTTAGGGCATCGGATGAATTAAGTGAGCGACCAATTTGGGATTATCATGCGGCCATTGGGTTGCTGGAAGCATATTTGGGGATTTATTCTAAGCCTTTTGTCCAGGAAGCTTTACTGCGCCTGATGGTTTTCCATTTAAAAGTTAAGAAAACAAAAAATGCGGCCAAATATTTTAGGGAGTTGTTCGAAAAGTATCCCGAATATGTCAAAAAGATCAGGGAAAAGGATTTCCGCCGGATACTCAAAGTTGGACTGACTTCATGGCCGGATTCTGTTTTTGCGGCTGCTCAAAAAAGATATTTGGAATTATATCCCAAAAAAAGTATTCTGGGGAAAATAGAAAGAAAAGTAAATAAATAGAATTGCCTTTTAACTATTGGATTTATGAGAATTTAAAAAAATGAATTCAAAAAATTTATGAAAATGTTGAATGAATATGTAAAAAGAATGTTAATATTTTTTAAAATTTTTTTCATTATTGACTTGACAAAGTTAATAGCGAAATTTATATTTTTGCTGCATCGTATTTCCCTTCGAGGTAGGCTGCATTTATAGATATTAACCATTGTTGCTGAAAGGACTAATAGCTTTCCGGATCAGGGAGCATTTTGGGAGGGGGGAAACGTAATGGGAGAGATAAGCCATGAAGAGAGTATCCATGATATGTATTGCCGTTATCGTTTTTCTTTTGTTGCCCCTGGTCCGGCCCCATATGTCTTTTGGCGATGAAAATGGGAAAGTTTTTAAAGCGGATTTGGGTCTGAAAGGCCCTGTTTTGTATATCGATTATGCGGATACGGTAAAACAGCTCCGAATTGATTTTGTATTCTTGAGAGGTGTTGCTGATGTTCTTACGCTGCGGGGGTTCTGGTTTCGTGANAGGGAAAAAGAATTGATTACAACGGAAAGGGATTCATTTCTTTTCTGGGAGGTTGCTTGGAGAAATAGAAGAACAAACNAAGATACGATTTACAATAAATTGTATGTTGTTCCTGCCAATTTGCCTTATTCTGGAGGGGGTAAATTTCGGGTTGTTTTTGAAGTTTCAGCGGAGAAGGATGGCCATATTTACCGGGAAACATTTTCTTTCGATATAGTGTGTACACCTGCCATTCTATCGGATCATAAAACCGCTGGGGGAAGCAAAAATACGATCCGCTGGATGCCATCCAAAAATGCCAAATTTCACAGTATTTATGCTCTTGATCTTGATGAAATGAAGGTAATCCAAATCGGTTCTGCTGCAAATCAACCCAATTTGTCCAAAAGAAATGAGGTTGTTATCTATACCACTCATTTTGACGGTCTTGTCCCCGGGCACAGATATAAATATGTTTTAAAAGCATTCCGTAAATCTGATAATCAAGAGATACAATCTGCCCCCGTCATTATTGAACAAGATGGAACCCCGCCACAGCCAGTTATGAACCTTACGGCGCATTTGGTTCCGGATGGGAAGGTGAAACTGCGCTGGGAATATAATATGGAGGCAAATCCCGACCTTCGCGGATTTTATATCTACCGCAGGGAGGGACAAAATGAACTGATTCTGGTTGATTCTCTTGTAGTTGGAGCAGAAGACCCTGTCACTTTCTATTTTACAGACACCCCAGAGGGCGGATTAGAAGAAGGAAAGTCGTATCAGTACAAAGTTTTTGCATACGATACGCTTTTTAATATATCGGCAAGCCCATTCACGGAATATGTTCAGCCGGATGCCACGCCACCTCCCGAACCACTTTTCCTTTGGGATTCCCTCTCTTACCGTTACTCGAAAAAGGCTTCTCAGTTCTATTCAGATCAGCGCTATGACACATTATATTATCAAATCGGAGTAAAAAATAAAATTAAGTTCTTAAATCCGAATATAAATCTTGACAAGAATTCACTGAATCGAGCCGATTCAGTATGTATTCAGTGGGTCAGGGATCATTCACACCTTTTTTATGATATTGATCCCCTCAAGTACGGGAAGCATAATGTGTTCTCAACGGGATGGATATCTTTCGATGATTCTAAGCTAATACAAACCAACGATGGGAAAGCATTTATTTATGAACTTGATTTTTCCTTGGGGGGAATAGTTTCCATTGATACAATCCACGGTCATCTTTATAAATACCGCATTGCTTTTAAGGATCGTGCCGGGAATGTTAGCGGATGGTCAAGAGATGGGGTTTCAAGCGAACGTAAACTAAAGTTTTACGTTGGAGCAATACAAGATTGCTATCCACCACCCGATGTGAGTTATCTAAAGGCCATACCGGAGGTCTATGAGAATAATACGCGCGCCACTATTCAAATCCAATGGCAGAGTGAAGACGAATATGTCAGTGGAATTGAGTATTTTGAAGTTTACCGCATTGGCCAACTGGGCGATTTGAAAAAAGTTGTTCGTTTGGATACAGTGCGATTCGAGAATGGAAAGATGCGGTATGTGATTCATGACACCTTGCCTGGGGGTTCCTATGGAGAGGGTTTTCTGGCTCGCTATGCGGTAATTCCTGTAGACCGGGTTGGCAATAAAAAATCTATTGGGCCCGGGGAAGAAAAGCTGGAAATCCCAGTAGTCGAAGCCAAATTCAAACTGGGCCCCAGGATAACATACATTGATGAGGATCCCAGGTATGCAGTTTATGCCGATTCGTTGCGATTTCAGGTCCGATATTTGACCAACAATCTCTCCCTGGATTCTGCAAAGCCTTTTTCCGTTTACGTGGATGGGATCAGCGTCCCATGCAAGGTTTATCCGCTTCAGGAAAGTCTGTGGAAGGTAATTGCATACTCTGATTACCTCCTTACCGTAGATTCCCTGAGAGTCTTCATTGTTGCTAGATATGCAGATGGGGACTCCAGCCTGAATTCCAATATGTTATCATTTCGCAGAGACCATGATCGGCCCGATTTCACGTTGGCAGCCAGAAACAATCCTGATTCGAGCTATAGTCCATGCGATAAGGGAAGTGACTATCCCGCATTGACTGTGAATTTTCTCGATCAGGATATCGACTCTATTGCGATTTTGCGGGAAAGAAGCGGAAAGGACATAGTGCTTTATCATCGGAAGTATCCCGAAAGAGTAGTGAAATTCATCGACTCTTTGGCAGCTCCTCTGGTCGAATATATTTATAAAGTGAGAGTCTGGGATTATGCTGGAAATCTGACAGAAAAACAAATAGAAGCCTTTGGAACTGCAGCTCCTCGATTCCGGATTCTAAGTTATTCCACGAAATCTGAAACGCTGAAATATGAAATTCTTATTCCGAAAGTCATTTTTGAAAATAGCAAAAGCGCTGTCTATGCAATTTTTATTCACGAAAAACCAATGTCCTATTCGGAGTTGTGTGACACGATTCCCGTTCAAATTGGCCCACGCCCTGACGGGTACGGAGTTACGAAAGACACGGTAATTTTTAACACTCAATACGTAAAAATTACGGATTCTTATTATCCTCTGCCCCCCAATAATGAGGTTGAATATTACTACGTTTATGCGCGTGGTCAATGGATTGAAAAAAACCGCTTTACCGCATTTGCTGGGGATAGCTGCAATAGTTCCAGCGAAATTGATCTGTGTGATCTGAAAATCAATGGAGCGGATCTCCCGGGTTTTGGTCAGATTTTGCTTTTTTGGGAAATTAAAGATCATAACCATTCCGGTTGTGTTCAGCCCGATACATTCAGGATTGTAAGAGCACTGGCAGGGCGGCATGATACAATATATGTAGGTGATTCCTTTTTCTTGGCAGATACAAGTTTACACGGGTCTGAAAAGCGTTCGATTACGTACGAACTTGTGCCAGGGAAGCGTTTATCGTCACGAAATGTCGAGCGAGTTTTTTGGAGCAGAAATGCATACGGATACAGTATTGTGGACACAGAGAGGGGAGTTCTCCCCAGGATTACATTTTGGACGGATGCTCATCACGCAAGGATGCGGAGCAGTAGCGACAGCATTTATTTCAATGTACCCAATGTGATGGCGATTATTTCCAATGTGCCAGAGGCTGATTCAGTCTGCATAAACAAATTGAACAAGCTGGATCTGCACCTCTATTCATCAAAGAATAAAACCGGATATCATTCCATCGAAAGCCTGGGATTCGGGCCTGATTCGGTCAAATTTAGCAAACTGTGGACGGATCCTCGCCTCGGATTCATGGGGCATGGGGATACTTTATATGTCAGATATGCTTTCAATGATTCCATTCTGGCGAGATATGGGTTTTCTCAAGTGTGGATGGGACCGCTGATTGCTGTACTGGATAAAAAAGGTCCCGAGATCCCCGCGTATGATGTCGGCATCACCGCTGCCAGCTCGGCTGACAGTGCCAGTGTGGATGTTTTCGTGTTCTTTAAAGGAAAGTTTTTTGATAGACTTTCCGGTATGGTTGATTCTTTACGCCTGCAGTTCAAGATTCAAAACAGGACAAGCGTGGATACAACGATTTCCTATTCGCGAAATTCAGAATCGGAAAGCTATTTTTGGACCCCTCCAGACACGTTACGGATCCGGAATGTTCCTATTCATTCCGTCGGTGCGCTAAGGATAGAAACAATGGTTTGGGACCGATTGCGCAATATCTCCCGTCTGGATATTCGCGATATTCCGATACCGATGTATTTTGATTTTGATTTGAAACTTGAAGTACTTGCGGAGCAGAAGGTTAAACTCACCTGGAGAAAGATAGACAAGGCACAATACTATGTTGTAAATCATTTTGACAACCTTGATTTGCTGGGAAATCCCCGAATGAGTGACTTTATAAATGTAAGAGATACAACTTTGGAGAAAATCNTTTTTTCAGAAACGCGGTTTTTCCATGTTATGGCTGTTTTGGAAAATGGAAAGTGTACAAATTGGTCTGAGGTGGTAAAATATCCACCGGAAGAGAAGAGAGAGGGGGCACCGATTATTAGCGGTATGGAAGAAGCAGGAGAAGAGATTCCAGACAAGTTTGAACTGTATCCGCTTTATCCGAATCCGTTTAACTCTTCAACAACGGTTCGTTATGACTTGCCTCTTCCGGCCAGGGTCCGAATCCGTGTATTTAATATTCGCGGTCAGGTTGTTCGAAGCCTGTTTGATGGGAACCAAAAACCAGGGGTTCACCGCATAATCTGGGATGGAAGAGACCATTATAATCGGCTTGTTCCTTCTGGGGTCTATTTTGTACTGATAGAGACGGAAAAATTCAGAAGATTGCGAAAATGCGTCTTGCTGCGTTAGCAGAAGTACTTCCGACACGATCGAAACCGATGATATGAATCTGCACAATGGGGTGCGATCAAGATGGGCAGAAAGATAGCGAAAAGGTGCCTGCTTTTATTCTGCGCAGCAATATTCTATGCAACGGTGGATTCCTTAAGTTCTCAAGAAGCCTCTAAATGCAATGATACAGGCGTAAAGAGATTTTGTGGCTCAAGCGGGATATTTCGTGAAGCTGCTTTTACAAAGGGTACAAAAAATACTGTCAAAGTAGATGCCAGTAAGTTGGGACCAAATTATCGAGCGTTTTATGGGTATCGTCCCGATCAGTTTGACAGTACAGACAATCAAGGTTCTCCAGTCTTTATCATTCCATATTTGAAAGCAAATTATTTATACTATTTCTATGTAAAAGGTAAAGATCAAAATTTGAATGAATATGTGTCATCCTGTACAACAGCTTCATTTCAGGATACATCAGCACCGAAGATTTCCCCTTCTCTTGTTAGCGGGCCGAAGGTAAATCGAAATGATGTGCTAAAGACCAATAGAATTCTGAATTTTTCAGTCGATGTGTCGGATCTTGATTGGTATTATTATTATTGCCTGGGAAATACCAGTCTCGATTCCGTTGAACTCGGAGCTGGAATATGGAGTTTTGAAGCGGTTGTATTGAAAGATAGCCAGAAAGTCAGAACTCTATTTTCGGAGGATTCTATTGGTAGTATTAAAGATACATCGGACTTTTCCTTGCCATGTTTTTCTCAGGCAAACTTTTGCACCCCATTTTCCATTTCCGGATGTCCTGTTGACACAACTTTTCAGTTCGGGTTTGATCCTTCTGAGGGCAAATGGAAGATTATGATCCAGGCCAAGGATGCTGCTTTTGATCCGGATCAAGACAAGGGTATCGTTGGAAATATTTCCTATTTTGCCTTTTATGTTCTCAAGGACACCACTCCTCCAAGAGTATCAATCCATATAAATAGAGTCAAACATGGGCCGGATGCTTTTGTCCGCCTTAAAGTTGCCGTTTCCGACACTTCACACGCGGCGGATCGCTCAAAGGCAGGGACGGATTCTGTCAAGTTGTGGAGGCATGATGTCTCATTTGGTGATTCTGTAGAAATTCTTCGATGGAAAGGAAAAATTAACATCGAAATCACGGATTCTATTTCAGTTGCTGGAAGCTATTATTATAAAATTGTTGCTTTTGATTCCGCTGGAAATAAAAAATGGGAAAAGACCAGAGCCATTTATGTCCATGCAGACACTTTACCAGAACCGGTTATTCGTGGGCCCGATTACGTGAGAAATGCCGTTTTCTTCGACATCCGCTGCAATCCTATTCCCGTGCCTTCGGACTCTCTTTTGCCGGATTCTGTCCGCATTCAGATGGATAATGATCCGGATTTTTCTTCACCTGAGCTTGACACCATATTCTCCAATTGCAGGCCGGGTACGCTTCGTTTGCCGGAAATATATACGGATGGGGATACGGTCTATGCGAGAGGACGTTCGATCTGGAACGATCATGGAAAATCTCCGTGGGGAGGCCGTAAAGAGATTATTGTTGATAAAAGCCCGCCGATTATTTCGCTCATCTCGGAAAACATCAGGAATGACAGCCTGCGTATCAAATACACATTGGATGATGATTTGTGTGGGGCAATCCGTTTCATCAAATATCAATTGAGATGTCGAAACGACTCATTGATTTATGAGAAGAGTGATTCTGCAGTTCATGAAGTACCATATGACTTTGAGCATCTTATCCGTCACAATTTAATCAGAAGTTGCGAGTGGTTCACTGCGAAACTTACCGTCACAGATAGTGTTGGGAATACGGCAGTCAGAATAGACACACTCAAGAAAAAACCCTTTATCGATTCGTTGTATGTAATGGGGACTGGGGGAATCAAGAATTGGGTCAGGTCCAATATTGTTACGATTCATGTAAAGCTTTCGTCTGGGACTTCTGCGGACTCTATGGAGTGGGAATGGGTGTGGGACGATGGGAAAATCAAGAAAAAGGGGCCATATAGTTTTCGGGAAACTGTCCAAGACACGTTGCCAGAAGCAAATGAGAATCGTGAATATGTCCTTAAAATGAAAGTATGGACGCGGTCTCCTCTTGGCGACGTCCTGGAAAATGTGAAAGATGGCATTGTCTATTTTGTCGGAAGTTTTAGGGCATGGGTATATGTTCCGCATATCATCTTTTCAGATACCTTTACTGTGTTTTGGAAACAGAAACCTGTGTGGAATAAACTTCTATCGATCAAGGTCTATGAAATTGTTGGAAATGATACGGCTATTGTGGATCTGGGAGTTAGCCAAAGTGATTCCTTTCGGTACAAAGTTTTACATAAAATCACCGAAAGCCAGGATATCCATTTGCGATTTGAGCTGTCGGATTATGCAGGAAATTCTTTCGCAACGAAGGAATTCACCATCTTTTTTTGCAAACTAAAATGGCATTGGCCAAACCCCGTGGGTAATCGTTGCGTGCTTCTCGGGAAAAGAGAGAATGGAAAATTGCTAATGGATACAATCTGCGTTTCCTTTGAGAAAAGTGTCTCACAATTGGGTTTTCAATTGGAAAATGTAAAAATCAATATTCAGGACGTTTACCTTAATGAGAGCCGTGCTCCAGCTAACACATTTTGGTCAGCTGGATTAGATACTCTGAACATAGTTGGTCTTTTTCCTTTTGCAAATCCTCAAAAAGTTTCGATTACAGTTCCGATTAGCTACCAAGACACGAATATCGTAAGAGTTGAAACGCTTTCGGACCATAGATATGCACTTATTTGGAAGGATTATGATCAGGAAACGAGAAGGAAATTTTCCATAGAGGGGCAAAATTATTTCGTTACATCTGTTTATGTTCCCAGGCAAGCATTTTCCGAAAACTTGCGTATCGCCATTGAGGATACGGTCCTTTCCGTTTTGCCCGCTTCCGAGCCTTCTTTTGGTGAACAATCTGAACCCGAGAATTTGTTTCCGAATGAATCTTCCATTGAGGTCCGTTTTCACCATGGATGTACTGAGGACCTTGCTGGAAAGGATTTTGCTGTGGACTCTCTTCTTTTTTCATTTGAGCTGGACGGTTTTTGGGAAGCCAAGTTGGACAATCTCGCTATTTTTCTGAAGGATGGTCCAAACACCTATCGGGTCCCGCTTCTTCCCTATCGCGGAATGCGTTCTGTCCGGTTTAGATACAAACCCTCGGGGAGCAGAATCTTAATTGGCATTTTTAAAATAATAAGGGCCCGGTACTTTTATGCGTATCCAAACCCATGGATTCCCGAAAAGAATCCGGAGGGGATACGGATTGAATTCTTCGTTCCGGAAGATCGCATAGACAAAGTAAAAAATGTTTTCATCTATGACCTTTTTGGCCATCTTGTCGCTAAGTTACCGGTGAACGATGCAGGAAGAGCGGGGATTAAATATGCCTTTTGGAACGGAAAAAACCAGGCAGGGATTCCGGTAGACTCTGGAGGGTATATCTGCTATATCCCGGGTCTTTACGATACAGAGCGCAAAAACCGGTTTAAAATTGCTATCATGAGATGAAAATGCAGGCATACTGGAAAAACTGGCGAGGATTGGTTTTCGGGCCTATTCTTATTTTCCTAACGTGGCAGACATTGTTTGCGCAAAGAGGGGATGTTGGTGCAGGCCTAGCTGGACAACTTAGTCAGCTGGGTTTGCATCCTCGAACACTGGCTCTGGGAAAATCTTATACTACACTCTCCTTTGGTCCTGCTGCAGTTAACACAAATCCCGCCGGGTTATTGCGCGGGGAACAACATGAGCTTCTTTTGTTTCACGGCAATCCGGTAAATACGGGAGATGTGGTTCTGGAGTATATGGCCTCTTCTTTCCATCCTTTTTGGATCCCTGTGCCTGAAGGATGGATGACCAACTTCGGCTTCTCCGCTATTCGATTGTTTTCGGGCCAATATGTGCAAATGGATGAGCTTGGAAGGGAAGTAGGGACTTTTGGCATTGATAATTGGCTGTTATCGACAGGATCTGGTTTGAGCTGGGCCGGCGCGTTTGGCCAATTGGATATTGGGATTACGCTGCGTTATGAGCATCGAGGATTTTCGGGGTTACAGCTTAAAGGGGTAAAGGAAAAAGATAATGTGTGGGGAACGGATTTCGGAATTCTCTTCCAGCCATTGAGTTTCCCGGTGCTATCATGCATTATGGATAAGATTGATGATCGCTACTCGATCCGGCCTTTTATCCGAATGAAAGTTGGATTGGTCCTCAGTGATTTTCCCTGGCGCACCCATCACTTCAGTTTTTTTCAGAATGAGAAAAAGAACGACAATCTTGGAAAAAGAGGGCGCCGTGTCCGTGCAGGGATTTCTTATGAGTTTGGGCCATTTAATAACAGGTGGAGTGGACGAATTGCTACGGATCTGGCATGGATTGAATTAAATGATAAATACATCCCTCTGGAACAGGGCATAGGGGGCGAATTATCTCTGAAATTGAATGATATAAGTATTTCTGGACGAATAGGATGGAATCGCTGGTACGGCTCTGAAGGTAGTGCTTCCTTTGGATTTGGAATCAGTGGTGGGCAGGTTAAAAGCTTGACATACGGGATTGACGCCGGACTTCATTTCTTTACTGGTCTTCCCTCTCATTTTGCATGGGGAGGGGGATGGGTTTTTTTAAGACTTGGATATCGGATGGCAAGGGATGGTGGTTATTTTGCGGCTGTTGCAAGAACAAAGGGCACAAACGGAGAACGCTTGAGGAAATCGGCTGCTATCCGTGCTCTTTTGCAGTATCCAATGGGACTCAGCGAATCAGAGAGGGATTCGGTAGCATTGTTGTTGGTAGATTTGGATAGCAAACGGGCGACCCGCTACATAGCTATGGTAGGGGGGCTGGTCGGGGCAAGATTTTGGGNAAAAAGAGCGGTCCGCGAACAGTATTCGGAAGATGTGGATGACGCCAAATCCATGGCCAGGAAGGCCATCCACTACTTTGCTGATGCACAAAAAAAGAACGAACAGTTTTCTTATGAGGATACGGTGAGATATGTGGAAAGCCTTGCAATTACTGATGATTGGAAAACCATAAATGAGTGGATAGGTTCAGATCCTTTTATTCGGTATTCTGACAAGCTCTTTTATCTATTGGGAATTGCGAAATTGCATATTGCAAAGAATAGCATTCAGCTGGCTGAGGCGGACAGTTTGCTGGAAAAGGTAAAGAAAAATACGAAAGAGTACATGTATGAAGCCCTTGCGGAACTGGCCCTGTTGAAGTCACTGATCCTCCTATCGAGGCAAGAAAGATTGAAGTTGGATACTCAAAAAATAGAGGGCTATTTCGAGAACATTCTTAAAAGACATCAATTTTATGCGCGTTTCAACAGAGAAAAATTCCCAAATTACGCACAGATTCCTATTGAACTGGATAGACCTGGGAGAAAACTACTTTCGGCCGATCTGAGGCCGGAATTTATACTTTTGGGTTTGAAGTTTGCCAAGGAGTTTGAATTAAGAGAATGGGCAAAGATTTTTGAAGGGAACTACAGAAGATTTTTTCATTCTACAAAGGTAGATCTAAATTGATTCGAAACTAAGGGGCTTATTAAAAAAAGAGGCAAGTGAAATGTTCCAAATTGGACTTAAACGCTGAGGGAGGATTTTAGAGAGGGAATTTAAAATCAGTTTATCATTCAGGTATATTGTTTATTAAGAGATTCAAAATGATTGGATAAATAGATTCCTATTCATGCCTTTTCAGAATAAATAATTGGCAAAGCGTTGCTTTCCACTTGATATTTGAAAGGTATATTCGAATGCAGGCTGTGTTACTCATATAGATATAAATAAAAATAGAAATAGAAGAGTGATGTATTCTTTCAAGCTGAGACAGATGAGATAAAATTTACGACTGAAAATAAAGCAGAAAGGATTTTGCCGCCTTATCTGGAGAAAGCATCAAAAGTTTTTAGAGTTGTTCTCATAGGAATTTTATCTAGGACGTCTGAGTTCAAGGTTCAGTTCAAGTCTATGTATTTGAATTTTGGTCATATGAATAGATTGAATGCAATAAGTGGGCAAAAGCATAATTTTGGTGGCGTTCATGGCCAGATATCCTCGGCGTCGTTGAGGAAATTTTTCGTGTTTGATTCACTCTCTGTTCAGTTTGGAGTTGGAAAATGGTTTTTGGCGGATAGAGCGGTTCAGGGATATGGTTTCTTGAGTTTTAAAACCTCTTTCTGGCGAATCCGTCCCTATATAAAAGCAGGGTATGCGAAATATTCCGGCTTGAACATTCTGCCCTATCTTGAAGCTGAGGCAATTTATGGAGACGAAATCGTTCGAACGTTCATCGATCTGAACGCGGCGAATTATTATTTTGGTCTGGGGCAAATTCCAATAGAGCTTTTTACGGGAATTAGCCTCAATAATTTTTCATTTTGGGATCTAAGGATTTTGTGGGGAATTGGAATTTATGTTGAAACGTTACCAAAATCTCAGCCAGTCGAAAATTTATACGGCAAAATAAAGAACATCTTTTACAAAATAATCGAACTTACAGGGCCAATATCTTTACGGGTCAAGTTTTATTCCAATATTTAGAACATTATTTAAAGGGAGGGAAAACGTGAAACGCAGGAAGTTTAAACCGGCGGTCCTACTGTTTGTTGGACTGGTTTCTTTTTTGTGGATCGATTTACTGCATGCCCAAATACAAATAACCGAACGCAAGGTGGACGTGGAGAAATTTCTTGGTCTGATCCCGCGAAAGGCAGCACTTACTGTTTCATGGACGTTTTCGGGGAAGCAGGATCAGCTTCCTTCAAAGTATCAGGTACTATATCGGATGGGCAAGGGGAGCCTTTATCTCAGTCATGAAGTCCTCCCTTCCAGTACAGGCGAGGCGACATGGACTTTTCCTCCCGTTCACATGGGAGACACGTTGTTTACGAAAATCCTGGCAGTGGGGGATCGGTCGGATACGTTGGATAGTTTGCAATTTATATACGCTCCTGGAAAAGTGTATGCCAAAGGGCCATCTTCTTCCGGTTTCTCCTTTTCAAGTTTATTCACAGGACGGTTGTTGCTGATGTTAGTTGGCCGCAGCGAAATTTATGACGATTCTACGGGGTTGGGAAAGGCTGCATTTGCTCTTGAATATTACCTTCTTGTGATGGGGCTGTTTCTATTCTTCTTTCAGACAATACCTACATTGCGCTATTTTGATGTGAGAGGTGTCGTTTATGGTAAGGTTTTGACTGTCCTGGACAATTGGGAAAAGATAATTCGTTCAATTCATCAATGCATTTCCGGAAGAGAAAATACAAATCACGGCGATAGTAAGTCCAGTTTTTTGGAATGGTGGAACAATATGGGATACAATGACCTGGAAAAAGTAAGAGATTCACTGATTGATATTAATCGTGAATATGCGAAGAAGTCTGAGCCAGGCTTTTTGGGTTATATTCGCAGTAAACTGGAGCCAGTGAAAAAGACCATTGGTTTGCCTATCGTAAACGTGCTGTATGCCGGACTTCAAAATCATCTTGCCAACGGCCACCTTGGCGTTCAGGCGTCCGAAGAGATTGACCGTGCCATGGAAAACCGCGCCGAGAGTGAATTGTCTCAAGTTGAGGATCTGTCCAAGGTCGAATGGTTGTGGACCATTGCTTCGCTTGCACCACTGGTCGGTCTGTTCGGGACGGTAACTGGCCTGTCCCAGTCTTTTGAAAGACTCGCCTCATTTGCACAAGAAGGGTCGGGTATGATTCAGCAGCTTTCGAAAGGAATTTTTGAAGCGCTGTGGACCACGATTTTCGGGTTAGGGATTGGGATTTTGTTTTCGTTTTGTTATTATTGGGCCAGGAATCGTATTGACCATGCTTATTCAAAATTGCAGGATATTTATGTTAGTATTTCGGAAAAACTGTAAACGGAGTAGATTCTGATTTGGTGAAGAAATGAGTGGGAAACAGCGAAAAAAGTGGCTTTCGGAGCGCGAAGGCGAAATAATCAGTCTTGTTGATGTTGCCTTTTTGCTCCTGATTTTTTTTCTGGTCATTGCGTCTATGGGGCGTATGTTTGGTGGAAAAGAGGCTGATCAGATTTCTCCCTCCTCCATTATTGAATTCCCTCGCGTTGACGAGATTGTTTCACCGCTTGCACAAGAGAGAATCTATGGACCGGTTATTGAGGGCGTTCGCCTATCCAAGATAGGGAGGCCCCCGTATTCCAGTATGAAAGATGCGGGCTGGCTCTTTTTGTTGGTTGATGCGGAAAAATACAAAAATCAACTTTTATCTGAAGTAAATGAAAGGATCTTAAATTTCCCCTATTCTGCAATGACGAGAGATACCCCGGATTGGCTGCATATGAACCCAGATTTGGCTTTTATTGCCGACAGTGATCTGAAATTATCCTATCGGAGATTTTTAGGAAGGCCAGGTGTGAGACGTATCGAGGCCTTCTTGTACAAATGCCGCCAAAACCTGTCGCGGGCCGGCTCATCAGCCGAAGGGGAATTGGTTCTGCGGTTCGATCGGAAAATCCCGATGCGCATTGTTCGAGCTATCTATCAATTTGCCGCCAAAGATACCACAGACGCAATGGGGAGAGCCTTACCATCTTTCTCCTTTGTGTCATTTGCGGTGGAGAAGCGTTCAGCAGATGACTGAAAAAGAAATGGCAGGAAAGAAGAATGAGGAAAAAACGCCACAAGAAAATTACTCTGATTCCTCTTATGGATATTGCTTTGATTTTACTCATATTCTTCCTTTTGAACGTCTTTACCCTGGCCGGCCGAAGGGAGGAAACGCAGATCAAAATGCTTGTTCCGGGGACAGGAGGTGAGCCGCAACCTGCACAAGTGGTGATTCAATTATTGGATGCAACGTCGCTCATTTGGTGGGATGAAAATGTTGTTAAGCAGGTCCCAAGGGAGGCCAAAAAGTCCTTTTACCTCAAGGCTCTACAAAATCCTCGTTTTCGGCTTTCGGTAGCTCATGGAAAGGCCAAACTCAAGAAACTGGTTCAGGAGGCGAACCGTTCTCCAGCAAAAAAATATGTAGTATACGTTCGCGTTCCAGATCTCTTGCCGATTGAATTGGGATTGCAATTTTTGGAGCTTGTTCAGAAAAACCGATTCCGCAATATCACGATGCATCTTCTTCCGGGCGCCATGGCTGATATTCAAAAGGCAAAATTAAATATTGTTACTTTTCCAGATGGGCGAAAAGGATTGCGGGTTAAATTTTAAAAATAAAGGGTGCATTTTCGGCTGATGACAATGAAAAAGATAAAATGGATTCTTTTTGCGCTACTGATTCTGTCTGCGGGACTTTATCTATATGCGTGGGTGAGTTTGCCAACGGAATATTTTGAAGCCTCTATGAGCGCGGAATTGCCTGAGGAAGAAAATCGTGCAAGTATGGGCGGATTTATCTTATTGGGGCCGCCCATCCAAAGGCTGATCTTTGATGTGGATAAAACTGCGCCGGGAGTTAAGCCGCTGGATTGGAAATATATGCGTGATATTGGCCCGGGTGGCTACGTGGAAGCTCACTTCAGGATAGATCAGAATGGAGAGGTTCAGGATCTGAAAGTATCGCACAGGGGAGCTGCAAAACTGGCTGAATATGTTCAATCTGTGTTAATTTCGTGGAAATATAAGCCCTACATGTTTGGAGATCTATATCTTATCTTGAATATTGCATCCCGAGGCCTAATCGTTGGAGGGGATCTTCAGGTGATTCCCGCGATTAAAGAAGACCCATACTCAATTGTGCTGCGGGGGCGCTGTTTTTATGGCATCAATATGAATAGGGTTGATGTGGCATATCAATTTTGATCAATTTGGCGGGTTGGGAAAAGATAGGAAGTTCACAATGAAAAGAAATTGCCGCTGTTTGGCGTTTGGTCTGCTGGTTATCATCGCTTTGGCAAGGTATGATCTTTTATATTCCCAGCAGTGGCTGGCTCTCTTCCGTTCGGGCGAATACGGAAAGGCCATTGAGGCAATTCGGAACTGGGTGCAGGAGCGTCCGGATTCTTCGGAGATTGGCAGGTTTTTCATTGCTCAAAGTGCATACGAATTAGGGTTAAAGGAATTGAATAGCCGGAACTGGCGGCGTGCGGCAATATGGTTCAATGAAACGTTGCAGAATGTGGAAGGCCTGAGTTCCTCACGTTTTTTGCGGGATGGCTACCCAGGTTATGATATCGAAGCTTACTGGCGTTTCCTCTGGAGTGTTTACCGATTAGGGCAAGTCAGTTCGACAGCGGAGCGTTGTTTGCGTCTCTGGCAGAGGTTGGCGCCATTGCCATCATCGCTATGGGAAAGATCCAATGACAGATGGAAGGCCCGCCTTTCTGTTTTTGAGGCCGTAGTGGCCGCTCAGCGGCTGTCGCTGAGCCTCGGAAAAGCGGTTTCACAGATGAAATCCCCTCCCGATCTTTTTACAAGTGATCTCCAATTTCTTCTCGATGCCATCCGCCGGCTTGAGAAGATATCCTCGGGTGAGTACGAAAAAGAACGGAAGATCGCCCTTCTTGTTTGTTACGGTGTTCTTGCAGATATGCTCTGGCGGGTGGCAGAATGGCCGAAAGCATCTTTGGAACAGGTGGCGGGCACACTGGGTGCCGGGACGAGGGACGAGATTCTTTCACGATGCTTAAAAAAATTGCGCCGAATGCATGCCGAATTACCGCTCTCCATACGGAAGGAATGGGACGCCGAACCTTGGCTGGAATTGTTTGATCCAAGGGGAACGGAGGCGAAAAAACCGCATCTTATAGGCTCTCTCTCCCTTGCTGCAAAGGGACGATTTGCTGATGCTATTCAGTTATTGGGCAACCGTCAGACTGCAGAGAGCCGTGGATGGGCCGTTGTTTTCAATCAGGTATTGGGAACAGCTGCTGAACTTCCGCCATTTCCGTTGCAGACCTTTCCGGATGCCGATTTTCGAAGCTGGTCTTTAAAGATTCTGTTTTCCGTAAACCACGCCTGGATGAATTTAATGCTGGCCCTTCAAGAGGAAAGATTCTCAATCCTGCGTGATGAGCTAGCCCAGCTCGACAGACTGGAGAATTATCGGAACCACCGCCTGGCCGGCGATCTCCGGTTTTTGAGAACGCTGATCCGGATCTTTTTAAACGAAAATCCACAGCAGGTAATCCGGGATGAGTACGGGGAGGGACTTCCTGCAGGAGATGTTCTGAATATTTTGAGGTTTGTGTTTAGTGAAATCGCGAAAATGGTCGGTTATGTTCGCGGTTCCACCCTCGAATCCCTCCTGAATGGGCCTGTATCGCAACTTCTCTCCTTGCCTGAATTGCAGGCGTCTTCTCCAGCTGCTGTGGCCTTTTACGGTTTTGCCAAAGAATATCTTCTCGGCATGCTAAAGTTTCGTAGAGCGCGCGTTAATCATTTCGAAAATCTGGCAGGGAATATCACAGCTTCTCCCCAGAGCCCCTTTTTCTGGGAATTAAGATATCTGAAAGGCAGAGCTCTCCTCGAAGCGGAAAGGTATGAGGATGCGGAAAAAGAATTTGAGGAAATATACAACCAAACGAGGAGTCTTAGGGCTCTTTATTATTTGGGGATCTCTCATTTGTTGATGTGGAAGAAAAACAATATTGTTCAGAATGCGGCCAATGCTGTCAGCTGTTTTGAAGCGATTGTTACCCGATTTCGTCAACGTGGCAGCTGGCAGGTCCAATATTTTGTGCGGAATGCAGAAGCTGCAAGGAATGAGTTACCGTCAGATATCAGCACAGAGCCCTCAGTTGCAATTGGCGACATTGTTTATCCCGACATGCTCGTATCTGCAAATGCGCCCGGGGGAATTGTTCGCTTCGAAGAACTGGGTGATCAGGAATTTATCAGGGAGAGTTTTCGAGAAAAGGCGAAACAGTGGATTCGTTGGTATGCTCCTCATTTTCCCGTGGTACAAATAACAGAATTGCGTCGGTTCGAATGGACGTTAAACCAGACGCCCGGTATTGTTTTGGATGTCGGAGAACATTTCCTCTTGGGGAAACCCACTCTTTATGTTTATTTACCCGGCGTTCATACTCCCGACCAAGTCCGACTGCGTGCGAACATTGATAACCCCTCGCGGGTGTATTTTAGTTTAACCGACACGGCATGGGTTGTTCCCGATATCACGGTGAGTAAACTTTCCCTCTCTCTCCTTTCGGATGTCTTTGTTCCCTTTTTTGAAACATTCCCGGTAAACTGGGTCGGATCTGCCCGGCTAACCGTTCCGGTTGTCCCCAGATATGAGGTGAAAAGAAAAGAAAGGATTTCTTTAAAAGATGTTTCCATTCCAGGATGGGAAATCCTTGCTGTACCTGACCGGAGTAAGCCTCTAAAGGCCATTTTTGTCAAGAAGGCGTGGATGCGCTGGTTAGGTGGTTCTGTTCTGGAGAATGATTTTAGATCAGATCAGTACCTGCGAGATATTGTTTATCATCCCGATCTTCGGGGTTTCATGGTCACCGATGCCCGGGAAAACTGTGTCTGGTTTTACCCAGTATCGGGCGATTCCTTAGCAAATCGGCAGGTTTGGCAGATTCATTTTGGCGAAGGCGATCCTGGGCTCTGGGGACCAGAGGGCATTACTGTAGGACCAGATGGCCTGGTTTATATTGCGGATTTCAACAACCACCGAATTCTGGTGGTAGATCCCTATAGCAAAGAAGTTGTAAAAATGCTGGGTACGTTTGCCCTTTGCGATTCCAATAATGAAAAAGATACGGTTGGTGGTCCCATTGGTTTATCCATTCCCTCCGAATTGTATGTTCAAAATACCGGCCAGGTGGTTCGATTCCGGCATTGGGATCGGCAACAAACATTCTTCTGGATAGCCGACGATTGCGGACTCAGGGTGTGTGACGATAGGGGATTGTTTCTCTATACGGTCTACGAACGGAAGCCAGATGATCCGCTTTTTCTTTCATTTATTCTGGAGTGGCAGCCGTCCAGACCTGTTCTGTATGTTCTCGATAAAGACCGGGCCGGAGTCTGGAGAATTCAGTTGCAGGCAAAAACTCTTGAGTAACAGGGCCGATCAACTGGCCTCATATTCCACATCTTCGTGAGTGGTTATTTTGCAGAGCCTGTGAGTTCTCGGTGGGGGGCCGGCATCCTTTCTCATAATTCAAACAAAGCGGCTTAAGTGAGCCATTCAGGAGGGGGAAAGAAGGGTGAGAACGCAACTCCAGAATTTTGTTTTTATTCAAATTATTCGATACCTCAAAGCCGGTACGCGGAAGAAGCTAATAAAGGGCTTGTCTGTTTTAAATTTCAGCATTATTTCTTTCTGTCTCTTGTCTATATGCATATTTTGGGGGGCTCCTCTCCTTTCCCAGAATTTGCCGTATCCGGCGTTTCATCCTGGAGCTGTTTCATCTGGTAATGCTTATACCGCACAGGTAAATGATGGTTCCGGCCTCTTTTGGAATCCTGCTGGGCTGGGAGCGGTCTATCGGAAAGAATTTTCCTTATCGGTGGTTTACGGTCAGATGATTCAGTGGCAGGGGCAGAATATTCTGCCACCGTCGTTCTGGATGGTTGTTCCTTCCCGCAACAGAGGAAGCTTCGCATTGTCTGCGCTGAGTGCCTACCGATTGGGTGGGCTTTATTCTATTCTTGGTGCCGGCATCGGCAGGAGATTGTCGAAATTTTTTAGGTTGGGAGGATCTTTATTTTACACATCCAGATGGCTCAACCAGCATCCATCGGTAACGGCCTGTTTTGGGTTTGTTTTTGTGGCCAATCCACGATTGAGGCTGGCAGCCAAAATTCGGCATATTTTGCCTATTTCACCAGAAGATACCCTGGCGTCACAGTATGCGGCATGGTTCTACAGGAACACGGCCGGCTTAGCGCTGAACGTTAAGTCGTTTCTCTTTAGTGCAGATTATGATTGGTCCTACCGCTGGATACATATGGGTCTCACTGCAAAAAACCGCTTTTTTGCTCTTGGAGCGGGAAGCTCCTTTCATCTACCATTTGCAAAAAGAGAAACGGGAACCGAGGCTTCGCCATTGTATCATGTGGGTGCTGAGATCCGGAGATTTTTGCCGATTCGTTTTGCTGCCGTATTCAATAAAAAAGGAGAACAGAAAGCCGTTTTCTTTGGGGTGCGGCTGCAATTTGGCAAAATTACGCCTCATGTGTCTTTGACAAAGAGAATGGTGCGACTCGAACCGTTCCGGTTTTCTGGACTCGACTTGAATCTAATTCCCAAAGAGATTCCGGAGATAACGGAACAAATTACAATTTATCCTGAATCCATTGCACGGCTTCGGGCGTTTCTGCAGCGCTTTTCAGCCATTATTCCAGCGGAGTACCAATCGCTGGATAATGTGCTTTTCAAAAATGGTTTTTCCAGTCCGGAGGACTTCCGTCCCGGTTGTGCCATCCAATTGCCTCTTCGTTTTAATTCTGTAACAGGTCAGCCNGGAAACGAAGACGACNGTTCGCTAAAAGGTTTATTTTACCGGGCCTATGCNCTGAAACCGGATTATGGAACGGTTTCGTGGAATATGTATTCGATACTTCTTGCAAGTGGAGTGGAGAAAGAAGAGGAAAAATGGCGGGAACGGATGCTTGAATCCAACTCTGCACGTCCAGAATTGTATAACGCCCTGGCCATAAGTTACGTTCTCCGAGGGGAAATCGATTTTGCCATTTCTCTGGCTCAAAATGTGCTGCGTATGGATAGCCTAAATGCTACCGCCCGTACGATTCTTGCCTATGCTCTTACCAAAAAAGGAAAGTTTAGAGAAGCTTTGCAGCATCTGGAAAGAACCAAAACTCTTGGTGATTCTTCCCTGTTTGCCCAGTATCTGATTTATCTTTGCTGTCGCAATTTACCCGGCGTAAGAGAAAAACATCCGGAGATTCTTACGGGAAATCCATTCACCGAAATTGGATTTCCTCCTGAGAAAATCTCATCAGGGGCCGATGTGAGGTTGGATCTTGAAAGAACATTTTTATGTACCTTTGTCGAACCAAAGACAATGCGCCACGCACCGCCTGCAAATCAATTTCCTCACAATGTTGGCCGTGTCTACTGTTTTGTTACGTTGAAGGGCGAGATAAAACAGCCTTCCCGGATTTTGCCACGGTGGTATTTTGAGGATCAGCTTATTTTCGAAAGCAAAAAGGGTTGGCGAATCAGCCCGCGAAAGAGAACATATGGATGGAAGACCATACTTCCAAACCAGATTGGACCCTGGAAAGTTGAACTCTATTTAAACGATTTCAATACCTATCTTGGTACGCTGCATTTCCAGATTGTGGAACGATGAAAGGGGCAGAGTGCCATGCGCTTCTTTTGTATGAAATCTTTTCGCCTCTTTCCATTCGGTTTTATTTTTGTCTATTCATTCTTTATGGGCTGCGCTTTCTTTACCGGAGATAGCTTAAGATTTCACAAAATAGCGGACAACTTATTTGAGAAAGGAAATTATCAGGGCGCCATTGAAGCTTATAAAAAAACACTGGTCCAGGACCCCGCATATCCCGTGCTTTACAACAACTTGGGCTGTGCTTATTATTATGCAGGTGATTACGAAAATGCCCTCAAATATTTTAATCGCGCATTGGAATTGGGTTCCGATGACCCCGTTTTTGAGGCAAATAGATTAAGTCTTCAATTCCTGTTAAATAAAAAACCAAAAAAGATAGCAACGCGCCAGCTTTTGCTGGATCCTGACCGATTTTCCGAAGAACTGTTTATGGCGCTGCGTCAATATCCGGTGGATCTGGCACTGGGTATTTCCATTCTGGAACATACAGGCCCTTTTGATGAAACTTCCGAAAAAATCTGCGACAGCTGTTCGGGTTTTTTCCCATTGTCCGTGGAGTCCGCCCAAAAATTTGGTTTGTTTGTGGCCGACGAAGATTCTCTGGAATCAACTGCACATGATCCTTTCAGGGATGAGAGGTATCATCCCATTCTTGGGACGGGTGCAAGTATGGCTTTTCTGAATGAACTGATTGAGAACAATGACGGAAACATTGACAGAGCGCTAAAAGAATTCTTGAAAGGATGCTGCCCTGATTCTTTGCTCGAAAAGCGTGTGAAAGAGATTATCAGCACAGCCCGAACCTATCGGAATTACAGGTATTATAGCTTAAGGCAATATAGAAAGTTCTGGGAATTATGTGAAGAGATCTTTGATTGGTGGGTAAATGCTCTTTCCGATCGCTATGGATNAAACCTGGCTTTGGATCACCATTCAGGATATAATGATTCTTTNATTGTACGGATTGAAAGGAAATTNTCGNATCTGGAAGTTTCTTTGCCAGAGCAGACGGTGCTATGGAACAACAGTGCTGTGATAGCCCAGTATCTTGGGGATAAAGAAAAAGCTTTTTCGATGATGGATTCTGTTCTTCATTTGGATCGGAAGAATCCGGAATTTCTCCGCAATGCAGGACTTATTCAGTATTATTTTGGTAATCTGGAACTGGCTTCGCAATACTTACTCAGGGCACTGGAATTTGATAGCAGCGATGTAACTATCTGGACGGCAATGGCAGAGCTTGCAATTCTCGAAAAAAGGTATGCCTTTGCAAAGAAGATCCTTGAGGAAGCCATAGCTATTGAACCATCTTCCGCTCAGGCCCAAAATGATATGGGCGTTTTGCTGGTCTTAGAGGGAAATGCCTCGCAGGCAGTTGAGTGTTTCAAAAAAGCACTGGAGGTACAGCCGCAATCGTACTGGATTCTCAATAACCTTGGCGTTGCACTTTTTCTGAGTCATCAAAGGGAAAAATTGGCGTCTCTGTTCGATGTTGGAGTTTCAGCCGTTGACACATTGCAGTATCTTTCCGGAATCATTGCCGAACAGGACACGTCTGATTTTCCAGATTTCCACCGGCCGTGCGATGCCCCTTTGAATTCTCCTTACGGCTGGCGTCCGCGTTTTGGCAGTTTTACTCGGTGGAGCTTTCATCGGGGCATCGATCTTGATGGCGAAACAGGAGATCCCGTCTATGCAATCGCTGATGGAAGGGTAAAAGTGGCAGGGTCCTATTTGAGTGGGTATGGCAAAACAATCCTCCTTGAGCATTACAATGTTGGAGGGAAGCTATACCGCTCTTTGTATGCCCATTTAAGCAGAATTCTGGTAAAGAAAGGAGAGTTTGTCAAAAAAGGTCAGATCATAGGTGAAATAGGTGCAACCGGCAGGGTGACTGGTTCCCATCTCCATTTTGAGCTGTTTCGGTACGAAAACGGCCAGGAGATAAGATTGGACCCTGAACCATATGTTCTACCTTTTAGGAAAGAAAAGGCATATGTCGAAGCCAGTGAAAAATAGGCCTTGTGCGCTTGAAGGTTTTTTGCCTATTGTTTTTTAAATTGTGTGAAAGTTGCCGATTTGGAGTATTGGAATCAAAAGGCAGGAAAATCAAAATCCGGAGAAGAATTGCTGGAAAATCCTGGCAAAACCGCATGAAAATGGAGTCCGTTTCGGCCCACAAATCCTGATTGCCATCTGCTTTGCTCCGGAAGGGATGGTGCAGATCTTTATCCCGTCCCATGGGAGGATTAAGTAGCCGTTTTCGGATTCACAATTCACCTTCCTGAAAAATTTTTCTTAGCTGGAATTCTCCACTTGACTTTTTCTGGCATGTTATGTAGAATGCTGTTACGAACCTGAATCGAATGGAGGAGGAAAAAATGCTGATCAAAACATGGAAAGCAGCAGCCGTTTTGTTTATTCTGTTTTTTGTCCCATTGCAGGCCCCTGCACAAACAGAAGACATGATTGCCCTGGGCGATTCGGCCTACAAAAAGTTCGACCATCAAACGGCGCTGAATTATTACATGAAAGCCCTAGCAGAAGATCCGCGGAATTTTGAGGCTTTGTGGCGCATCAGCCGTGCCTATATCGATCTCGGAGATAAGCAGCCCAAAGAAAAGCAGCTGGATTTTTACGAGAAGGCAAAATTGTACGCCGACAGCGCCGTGGCCGTAAACCCGGACCACCCGGAAGGGTATGTACGACGAGCAATCGCTACAGGGAAAATTTCCCTTTTTAAGGGTGTCTGGAAAAGCATCGGGCTGGTTAAAAAAGTGCGAGATGATTGCGAAAAGGCTCTGAAACTGGATCCCAACCATGATCTGGCCTACTACGTTTTTGCCAGGGCCCATCAAAAGGTGGCTGAGAAACCCAAGCTATTTCGCCGGCCTCTGGGACTTGCCTGGGCCAGCCGCAAAAAGGCGCGGAAATTGTACGAGAAAGCCATTGCCCTTCGACCGAATTTCATCATGTACCATCTGGATTATGCGAAGCTGCTCATCGAAATGGATGAATACGAAAAGGCAAAAGCGGAGCTCCGCAAAATTGAAACCCTGCCTCTGGAAGATGAGGACGATCCTAAATTCAAGGAGGAGGCAAAGAAACTTCTGGCAGAGCTAGAGTCGAAGTAGGTCTATGAGGTTCTTTCCGTCCCGGTTCGGACGGAAAGAACCCCATTCTTTTCCAGAAGCAAAATGATTTGTGGGATCAGTTCGTCGCTAAGCCAGAAGCCTTCTTTGGTGAATGCCAGTCGGTCCGCATCTGTGCGAAAATAAATGTTGAATGCACTGCCAAAGTGATTTTCAAGGAGCTTTCTGACCTGATCGGTGGAGATTTCACCCCATTGTGCCAGCTCAGAATAGGCCATTCCTCTCTGCTGGCGCAGCTGCAAGTAGATCCGTTCCACCATCTGCTGACCGGCTGAGGGAGTTTCTACTTCCTCCCGAGGTAGAAAACCTGCCTTCAATCGCTGAATATAGGTCTCCAAACTGGCTGTGTTCCACCAGCGAGAATTCCCATCGTAAGAATGGGCCGAGGGCCCCAACCCAAGGTAAGGACGCCCATTCCAATAGCCCAGATTGTGCATGCATTCAAAACCGGGCAAAGCGTAGTTGGAGATTTCATACCGCCGGTGTGGCAGTATTTCCTCCGCAAGAGCGAATAACTGCTTTTCCAATTCTTCGGGGACCGGCGAAATTTGCCGTTGCCGGAGTTGCCTGTAATAGGGTGTTCCCTCGTGGTATGTTAGATTGTACAGGGAAAGATGCGGGATACGGTCTTTTACATACCGCAGGCTCTCCTCCCAATCGGATTCCGCCTGCCCTGGAATACCAAATAAAAGGTCCACGTTGATATTTTCAAAACCAGCTGTCAACGACCGGTCGATGGTTTCTTTCGCCTCTCTGGCGGTGTGAATCCTGCCAAGGGTTCGGAGCAAACGGTCCTGGAGCGCCTGAACACCAATGCTCAGCCGGTTGACTCCCAGTTGGCGGAATGCCTTTAGTTTCGGACCGTCAACAGTTCCAGGGTTGACCTCCAGCGTCCACTCTTTCAGGCCGGAAACATCAAAATGATGCTTTAGATGGCGGTAAATCTTTCGGATCTGATCTGGAGAGAGAAGGGATGGCGTTCCGCCGCCGAAATAGAGTGTGTCAATTCTGCGGGATCCTTGCCAGTCACCGGCTGCGAGCCTAATTTCTGTGACCAACGCCGCCAGAAATTCATCGAAAAGATTTTCCGGGGCCTTTTCGACGGAATAAAAATCGCAATAGGGGCATTTTGAGATGCAAAACGGGATGTGAACGTAGATCCCAATGGTATCATTTGGGTTCGNCNCCATCCTTTGTGCCTGGCAAGAATCTTTTCACCGGATGATATCGCCGATCCGCGACCAGCGGATCTTTTTGTAAAATTTGTAAAAGGGCACCCGGCTGTCCCAGGAGAAATAGATGATCATTGCTTCGCCCACAATGTTTTCTTCGGGTAGAAATCCCCAGTAGCGGCTGTCCAGACTGTTGTCGCGGTTGTCGCCCAGCATAAAATAGTGGCCTTCCGGTACCACCACGGGACCGTAGTTATCCCGGTTTCCTGCACCAGGAGGGTAAATTCCGGGTTCATTCAGGCCCGGAGGCATGGTGTACGAGCTATACTTTACATGCGGCGGGTCCGGAAATGGCTGACCGTTGACGTACACTTTTTTATTGCGGATTTCGATGGTATCCCCTGGCAGCCCGACACACCGCTTGATGTAATCCTGGTCAGGATTTCGAGGATACTTGAATACTACAATATCCCCGCGCTCCGGTTTCTTGAATCCAGGGAGCCGTACCCAGGGAATGTGGATGTTGAGAATGGGAATTTTGTCCGGTGTACGCACCCCGTAAATGAATTTGTTTACAAGGAGAAAGTCTCCCACCAGGAGCGTGTCTTCCATTGAACCGGTAGGGATGCGGAAAGCCTGTACTACGAAGATCCGAAGAATAGACGCCACGACAATGGCAAAAATGATGGCTTCTGCATATTCCCGGAGAATTCCTTTCTTCTTCCGGCTCTCTTTTCTGGGTTCCGCTCCNGAAGTCTCTTTTTNCGTCCGTTTCTTTTTGCCCATTTTCTTTTCCTTTAGCTTGAACATTCCCCAAATTTANTCCACCTGCAGTACAGCCAGGAACGCTTCCTGCGGAATTTCAACGCGCCCGATTTGTTTCATACGCTTTTTACCCTCTTTTTGTTTCTCAAGCAATTTCCGCTTCCGTGTAATATCGCCCCCGTAGCATTTTGCTGTCACATTTTTTCGCAGAGGTTTGATGGTTTCCCGGGCGATCACTTTACTGCCAATCGCTGCCTGAATCACCACTTCAAAGAGCTGGCGTGGAATTAGCTCCCTCAGTTTCTGTGTGAGACGGCGGCCCCATTCATACGCTTTGTCCCGGTGCACAATGGTGGAAAGCGCATCAACGGGCGTGCCATTTACAAGAATGTCCAGCTTTACCAGATCTCCGGGACGGTAATCGAGAAATTCGTAATCGAACGAGGCGTAACCGCGCGAGATTGATTTTAGTTTGTCATAAAAGTCGAAAACGATCTCTGCCAGCGGAAAAAGGTAGCGCAGGTCGACACGCTGGCCATCCAGATAAGTGGTACTTTTGTAAATTCCCCGGCGGTCCATCGCCAGTTTCATGATCGCCCCAATGTACGCCGCAGGTGTGATAATCTGGGCGTCAATATAAGGCTCTTCGACGTGGTCAATATCTCCTACGTTAGGGAAAAGAGCCGGGTTGTCAACGATNAGAACATCGCCCCGTTTGGTATAGACTTTGTACTCCACGTTCGGAACGGTGGTAACGATATTCAACCCGTATTCGCGTTCCAGCCGTTCTTGAACAATTTCCATGTGGAGCATACCCAGAAAACCGCAGCGAAAACCAAATCCCAGCGCTGCGGACGTCTCCGGCTCAAATGTGATGGCAGCGTCGTTCAGTTTCAGTTTTTCCAGTGCGGATTTTAATTCTTCATAGTCGTCACTATCCGCCGGGAACAGCCCACTGAACACCATCGGTTTGGGTTCACGGTACCCGGGAAGCGGTTCTTTGGCTGGCCGGTCTGCCAGCGTAATTGTATCCCCCACTTTGGTATCCCGTACTTCTTTTACGCCGGCGATGATGTATCCCACCTGGCCGGCGCTCAGAATGGGCTGAGGGATTTTTTCGAGGCGAAGGAGTCCGACTTCCTGAACTTCNAAAGATTTTCCGGTAGAAAAGAACAGGATGNGGTCTCCCGGCTTCACTTTTCCATCCACAATCCGCACCAGCGCCACCGCTCCCCGGTAGCTGTCAAAGTAGGAATCAAAAATGAGCGCTCTCAGCGGGTTGTCAGGATGGCCATGAGGTGAAGGAATACGCCGGATAATGGCCTGAAGAATTTCCGAAACGCCCTGTCCCGTCTTTGCACTGGCCAGAAGGATCTCCTCCTCATCGCATCCCAGAAGGTCCACAATCTGGTGCATTACAGTGTCAATTTGCGCGTTGGGTAAATCAATTTTGTTAATGACCGGGATGATCACCAGATTGTGTTCCAGCGCCTGGTACACGTTGCTGACCGTTTGCGCTTCTACACCCTGGGCTGCATCCACCACCAGAATAGCCCCCTCACATGCAGCCAGGCTCCGGGATACTTCGTAGGAAAAATCAACGTGTCCAGGTGTGTCAATCAGGTTCAGGGTGTATGTTTCCCCCTCCAGCGTATATTCCATGGTGACCGCGTGGCTCTTGATAGTGATGCCCTTTTCCCGTTCCAGGTCCATATTATCCAGAACCTGCGAAACCATATCCCGTTCGGGAATAGCACGGGTGATTTCCAGGAACCGGTCCGCAAGGGTGGACTTTCCGTGATCGATATGGGCGATGATCGAGAAGTTCCGGATATGTTCTCTGCTGTATCTCATGTCTTTTGCCAGACCGATTCGGTTTAGACTGAAATCAAAATATACGAATCCCTCTCGCAATTGGCAACTGCGATTGGTTTTTAGAAAAGATCGGATGTTCAGCCGGGATGAAAAACCCCTAACTTTAAGATTTGAAGCCTGTCTATGAAAAGTGGTGGTTGCCTAAATTGCTCTTCATGCAAACATCTTAAAACCAACCAGCCAGAGAAGAACCCCGCCCACAATTTCCGACCGGAAAGTGAGGAACCGGTGCAGGAGGTTGCCAAGAAGCATCCCAGTAAACGTCATCACGGCCGCCGTAACACCGATGATGATGCATATGTAAAGCAGGTCTGAGACCAGCAGGCCCAGCCCGATCCCTGTTCCGAAAGCGTCCATGCTTGTGGCGAG